>CAYUPT010000321.1:0-5179 GCA_964446725.1 uncultured Bradymonadales bacterium
TGCGGTCATCGAGTTTCGCCGGGCCAACCAGATCCATCCCCACGGGATTTTTCAGTACAATATCGCGCTGTCGAATCGGGCGCTGGGACGCATCGAGCAGGGGCTCGATGCGGCGCTGGAGGCCGACGAAAACAGCGCCGATCTGGATGCTGAAACGGCGGCATCGAATAGTGGGTTGATCGCCGGATTCGGGGCGGTGCTGAAGGCCGATGAGGTGGGAGACGATGTCGAGGATTTGAGCGATGAGCAACACCAGGTCGAAGCGGTCCCCGATGCCGAACCGGCCTCCCGGTGGGGCGGACTCGGCTGGGGCGGAGTGGCTGCACTGGGTATCGGCGCCTCGGCGCTGGCCGGAGCGGCTGTGATCGACGCTCAACTCCAGTCGGGGATCCAGGAACTGGAAGCCGGCGAGCGCTACGAGGATGGCGACGAGTTCCGCCAGCACCGAGACTCGCTATCGACGCGACAGACCGCCGGACAGGTACTTTTATTTTCGGGGGCCGGACTGGCGGTCACCGGTGTTTCGCTGATGGTCGTCGAATTGTTCACCGGATCGTCTTCGGAGTCTGCGGTCGCCGCAACGCCATCGCTGATCCGGCCCGGTCTGGACATCGCGGTTCGGTGGTAGACGCCGAATAATCGGGGGGCCCAGGATAATAAGCCATTTTAGGTGGATGACTCAGTGCGTCAGATTCCCTACAATGGGGTTATGGATTTCAAGGGTCATGACTCTAGCGCTGGGTAATATCGACGATGGGCAACTCCATTGAGAATGTTCTGGCCGCCAACCGCGGCGAAATTGCGATTCGCATTTTTCGGGCCTGCACCGAATTGGGGATATCGACGACGGCGATCTACAGCTGGGAAGATCGGCTGTCGATCCATCGCTACAAAGCAGACCGGGCGTTTCAGATCGGCGAGAAGGGAGCGCCGGTCGCATCCTATCTCGACGGCCACGCCATCATTGAGTTGGCCCTCGAAAAAGGTGTGGACGCCATTCATCCGGGCTACGGGTTCTTGAGCGAAAACGCGGATTTTGCCGAAAAGGTGATCGACGCCGGTCTGGTCTGGATTGGTCCGTCTCCGGAGACCATGCGCCAGTTGGGCGATAAAATGCGGGCACGAACCGTCGCCGAAGAGGCCGGAGTTCCCGTGGTGCCCGGAACCAGCGAGCCCGTCGACAATCTCGATGAGGCTAGGAAGGCGGCCGACAGCATCGGCTATCCGCTGTTGGTCAAGGCCGCTCACGGCGGGGGCGGGCGCGGAATGCGAGTCGTGGAGTCGGAACAAAAGCTCGAAGAGGCGGTGCGAGCGGCCAGAAGTGAGTCGCAGTCCGCCTTTGGAAGCTCGGCGGTATTTCTGGAGCGCTTCGTCGAGCGTCCCCGTCATATCGAGGTTCAGATTCTGGGAGACCAACAGGGCAATCGCGTCCATCTCTTCGAGCGCGACTGCTCGGTGCAGCGGCGGATGCAAAAGGTCGTGGAACTCGCTCCGGCGCCCAATCTCGACGATGACGTCCGACAACAGCTCCACGACTATGGCCTGGCGATGGCCGATGCCGTCGGCTACCAGAGCGCGGGCACCGTCGAGTTTCTCGTCGAACAGCGCGATGGCGACACTGAGATCTACTTCATCGAGGTCAATACCCGGATTCAGGTCGAGCATACGGTCACCGAAATGGTCACCGGCCAGGACCTCATCCAGGCGATGATCCATATCGCCGGCGGCACCAGCCTCGATGAGCCGGCCATCGGTATCGACGACCAGTCGTCGCTGTCGATTCACGGCCAGGCCATTCAGGCACGGGTGACCACTGAAGATCCGAAAAATGATTTCGCCCCCGATTCGGGCCGGATTATCACCTACCGCTCGGCGGCCGGCAATAATATCCGGCTCGACGCCGGCATTGGCGGCTCGGGCTCCGAGGTGTTGCCTCATTTTGACAGCTTGCTCGTCAAGGTGTCGGCCTGGGGCCGCAACCTCGACGACGCCGCAACCCGGCTCGGGCGCAGTCTCTACGAGTTTCGGATTCGCGGGGTAGAGACCAATATTCCGTTTTTGCAAAATGTGGTCCGTCATCCCGTATTTCGAAGCGGCGACACTTATACTCGATTTGTCGACGAAACCCCGGAGCTCTTCGAGTTTCCGGAGCGGAAAAATCGGGGCAACAAGGCGCTCAAGGCGCTGGGCGACATTATCGTCAACGGTCCTCCGGGAAGCACTGTGCGCTTCGATCGACCGAAACCACTGTTGATACCCGAAACTCCGCAATTCGATGAGTCGCCGCCGAAGTCGACGGCCTACGAGGTCTTCGAAGAGCGGGGCGCCGAGGGATTGTCGACGTGGCTGACCGATCAGAGTGAATTGCTCGTAACGGATACGACCTTTCGAGACGCCCACCAGTCGCTTCTGGCGACTCGGGTTCGTACCCGCGATCTGCTCGATATCGCCCCCTACACCGACCACGCGCTTCCCGAGGTGTTTTCCTACGAAATGTGGGGCGGAGCGACATTCGATGTCTGTATGCGGTTTCTGCAAGAGGACCCCTGGGAGCGACTGGCCCGGATGCGCGAGGAGATGCCGGGAGCCTTACTCCAGATGCTACTTCGCGGGGCCAATGCCGTGGGCTACACCAACTACCCGGACGGCGTGGTCCGGGCCTTTGTCCAGGAGGCCGCAGAGGCCGGCGTCGACGTATTCCGTATCTTCGATGCCCTCAACTACGTGCCGAATATGGAACTCGCCATGGAGGAGGTCGCCCGGTCCGGCAAAATCGTGGAGGCCTCCATCTGCTATACCGGCGATATTCTCGATCCCGACGAGGATAAATACACCCTCGAGTACTACCGGGACCTGGCGGTAAAGCTCCAGAAACGGGGCGCCCATATCCTGGCGATCAAGGATATGGCGGGATTGTTAAAGCCGTACTCCGCAGAGGTGCTCGTCGAGGAGCTGAAGTCGACCGTCGATCTTCCGATTCACCTCCACACCCACGACACGTCGGGCAATGGCGTCGCCATGTTGTTGATGGCCGCCGAAGCCGGCGTCGATATCGTGGACTGCGCCATTTCGTCGATGTCGGGGCTGACGAGCCAGCCATCGATGAACGCCGTGGTCAATGCTCTGCAGGGCGACGAGCGCCAGCCGAATCTGGATACCGACAATCTGGAGCGGCTGGCCGAACACTGGGAGATGCTGCGCGAGTTGTATCACCCTTTTGAATCGGGACTGAAGGCGTCGACAACCGATGTCTACAACCACGAGATGCCCGGCGGTCAGTACTCCAACCTGAGGCCGCGGGCCATTCAACTCGGGCTCGGCGACCGCTGGAACGAGGTCAAGCGGACTTACGAACGCGTCGACGAGGAACTGGGAAGGCTCATCAAGGTCACACCGACGAGCAAGGTCGTGGCCGATTTTGCGATGTTTTTGGTCCAGAACGACCTGAGCTTCGATGATATCTACGAGATGGCCGATAACGACGAGGACATCGACTTTCCGCAGTCGGTGGTCGATTTCTTCTACGGTCGAATGGGCCAGCCCTACGGTGGATTCCCGGAGCGACTTCAGAAGGCAGTATTGCGGGGCAAGGAGCCGTTGACCGGTCGAGCCGGCGAGCAGATGGAGGACTATCCCTGGGATGACAGGGCCGACGAGCTGGAGCTACTACTCGGCCGGGAGCCGAGTCGCCGAGAGGAGATCAGCTATGCTCTGTATCCGAAGGTATTCGAGGGCTTTGCACAGACGATCCAGGAATTCGGCGAATATCAAATTTTGCCGACGGTCCCCTATCTATACGGCATGGAGCGCGGCGAAGAGACGCTGGTCGATATCGAAGAGGGCAAGACGCTGGTCATCAAATACGTCGGACTCGGTGAGATTCGAGACGACGGGACCCGCCGGGTGCACTACGAACTCAACGGGCAGCCCCGGGATATCGTGGTTGTCGACAAATCGGCAGAACTGGAGATCGCCGGTCGCCCCAAGGCCGATCCGACGGCGGTCGGCCAGATCGGGGCGCCCATGCAGGGCACGGTGGTCAGTATCGAAGTCGACGTCGGCGACGAGGTCATGCGCGGCGACACGCTGTTGTCGACGGAGGCCATGAAGATGGAGACGACGATTACGGCGACGGTGGACGGAACGGTTCAGTCCATCGAAGTCGCCGAAGGCGACGATGTCGGCGCCGACGATCTGGTGGTGCGCCTCGAAGAGCGCTGATCAGCGGCAGGTTCCGGTCGTCTCAATTCGGTCGGACCACGACAGGCGTCGACCGTCGTCGATGACCAGGTCGATGTCGACGTCGAAATTGTAGCCGTCGGAATTCTCGATAATGCCGATCAATTCGGTGACTTCCGTGACACCGTCGCTCAATTCGCCGTCGGATGTCGGGCAGGCCTCGGCGGTGGAGGCACCGGTGATATGCCACCAGTCGGTGAGCTCGAGCTGTGAGACATCGATATCGGTCCCCGGCGGCGGGCCGCCCACCAGCGAGACTTCTGCGCATTGACTTCCATCGTCGGTGGTACCCCATAGCGAGGCCTGTGGTCGTGGCCTCCGGGGGGCACGCACCCACCGGATTCCGGTGACGACTCCTCGAGATTCCAGGCGTTCTCCGGCTCCGATGGAGTGTCGGTATCGTCGACGCATCCCACCAGGCCGAGGCCGATTAGCAATAGCCCGAAGATATGAGTGCGGTGGTCGGTCGTGGCCTGGCTCGAAGGTGTCGGCGCTGATTCTTCGCGAAGCGGGCTTACGGTAGACTATCGCGGACGCAGTCGGCAACGCGACTCGAAAAACTGGTGCTTCGACCGCAACTCTCGATGATCGGCGAGGCGTCGCCGTCGTAACGGGAGGCGGCGTTTAAACAGTCGGCGAAGTGGCTGCCGTGGCTGGTGGCATTGCCGCAGGCTCGCACCGATCTCGACGGAGCCGATTCAAAGGCGACGGCGGTGTCGATGCAGGTCTGAAAGTGCGAGGAGTGGCTGGTGGCGTCGCCGCAGGCTCTTACGGTATCTGGGGCATCGTAGGAGCGATTGATCTCGGGGGCCCGGTTGACGCAGAATTCGCGGTCGCTCTCAAAGGTCGTATTCTCGCCACAGGCATCGATGATCGCCGCGCGGTGTTCGGCTCTGCGGTCACGTCCTCGATCACGACTGCGGTTGCGGTCACGTCCTCG
>CAYUPT010000322.1:0-5154 GCA_964446725.1 uncultured Bradymonadales bacterium
TGGTATTAAAACGATTGCCGACGACACGCCCGTCGAATTCGGCATCGAGCAAAACGAACGCGGCCTCAGTGCCACGGACGTTGAAAAACTGTAATCGAAATGCCGCTTAAGGCGGTGTGACGAACACAGCAAAGCCCGGCCATCGAGAGGTGGCCGGGCTTTTTTTGTCGGTCACCGGAGACGGGAGGCCGACGACCTATTCGTCGTCGTCGCCGTTGTTGCGGGCAATTTCGACGGGGGGCCGATGGGAGCGAACCAGGTGGCCGCGCTTGATGACGTGGCGGCCCTTGTTGCCCCGGGAGGTCGGCTCGAATTTCGACTTCGTGCGCCGGATGATGTGTTTTTTGCCGTTGTTGGTCTCGACCTCCAGACCCTGAAGGCGCTCGCGCGACAGCGTAAAGTCGAGCACCGAGTCATCTCCCTGAAGTCCGATGGCGCGCACGCCCTTGGCATTTCCCTTGTAGTGCGAGATCTCGCGGACCGGGAACATCAAGCCCCGCCCCTCGATACTGGCCAGGGCGACCAATTCGGTGCCGTCGCAGGGCTCGACATTGACCACCTGGTCGTCGCCGTCGAGTCGCATAAACATCCGGCCGTTGACCGTCGACGGGCTCTGGTAGCCGTCGATGGAAAACCGCACCGACCGGCCGTGTTCGGTGATGGCGACGAATTGATAGTCCGGGTCGGGCTCTTCTTCGTCGTCGTCGACCAGCGCCGGCTGTTCGGGTTCCATCGGCCGCAGGACATCGTCGTTGTCGACGACGACACCGACGACGCGCTCCCCGTCGCTGAAACTGAAATAGGCCTGGACCGGATCGCCGTGGCCGGTGGTAAAGGGGACATCGTCGACGCGCATGGTGTACGAGCGGCCGTGGCTCGTAAAAAAGATCACCGAATCCCGGGTGTTGGCCGGCAAAACCCAGCCGATTTCGTCGCTGTCCGGAAGCCGGACCTTCGAGATGTCGGTGTAGGACTTCTGGGTCTTGATACGGCCGTCTTTGGAGACCATCATCCAGACTTTTTCGGAGATGATGTAGTCTTCTTCGGAGTAATCGAATTCCTCGGCAGAGACGTCGACTTCAGTGCGCCGCGGATCGCTGTAGGCGGTCAAAATGGCCTTGAGCTCATTTCGGATAAGCGCCCAGCGCTCGGCCTCGTTGTCGAGCAGCTTCTCGAGGCGGGCCGCCTCCTGGCGCTTTTCTTCGAGTTCGGTGCGAATGGCCTCGATCTCGAGTTTGGCCAGTCGGTACAGGCGGGTCTGTAAGATGGCGTCGGCCTGATCGTCATCGAGGTCGAATTCGGCCATTAATTTGTCGGCGGCGTCGCTCTTGCTCTCCGACGAGCGGATCAATTCGATGGCCCGGTCCAGAGCATCGAAGATGATCTCAAAGCCCTCGAGAATGTGGATGCGGGCGCGCAATTTCCGGAGTTGGTACTCCAGCCGCCGGGTGGTGACCTCCATGCGGAAGTCCAAAAAGTGGTCGAGCATCTCCTTGAGGTCGACGCGGGCCGGCTGCGGAATCCGCGGGTTGTCGGAGGGGACCAGACAGGTCAGATTGACGTGGAATCGATTCTCCAGCGGCGTGTGCTTAAACAAATAGGCCATCGCCGCTTCCGGATCGGAGCCCCGTTTGAGCTCCAGGACGATGCGGACTTCGTCGGTCGACTCGTCGCGCACATCCCGAAGTTGAGGGACCTTCTCCTTCATGATGTGAGAGGCGATCTTTTCGACCAGCGCCGACTTCTGCTGGTAGTAGGGCACGGAGGTGATGATGATGTAGCGCTTGCGGCCCTCCTTTTCGACTTCCCACTGCGAGCGGGTGATGAGCGTGCCCTTGCCCTCGGAGTAGATCTCGCGCAATTCGCCGGGGGCATTCAACAGCTTGCCGCCGGTTGGGAAATCCGGGCCCTCGACGATGTCGCCGACCAATTCGTCGACTGTCGTCTCCGGCTCGTCGATGACCTTGATGAGGGCCTCGACGACCTCCTCGAGATTGTGGGGCGGGATATTGGTGGCCATACCGACGGCGATGCCCGTGGCGCCGTTGATCAAAAGATTCGGAACCTGCGCCGGCAGTACCACCGGCTCTTCGGTGGTGCCGTCGTAGTTGTCGCGAAATTCGACGGTATCCTCGCCGATCTCATCGAGGAGTTCCGACGATAGGCTGGTCATGCGGGCTTCGGTATACCGCATCGCCGCTGCACTGTCGCCGTCGACGGAACCGAAGTTGCCGTGGCCGTCGACCAGCGGATAGCGCAATGAGAAGTCCTGGGCCATGCGCACCATCGCATCGTAGATCGACTGGTCGCCATGGGGGTGATACTTACCCATGACTTCACCGACGATTTTGGCGCTTTTCTGGTGCTTTTTGTCGTGGCTCAGACTGAGGTTTTTGTCCATGGCGTACAGGATGCGCCGCTGCACCGGTTTGAGCCCATCGCGCACATCGGGTAGGGCTCGACTGGTGATGACGCTCATCGCGTAATTTAGATACCGCTCCTGAGCCGTTTCGTGGAGATTTACCTCTTCGATTCGAGCCGCCATAGTACTCCTGGGGGGCTGGCGTGGATGACAACACAGTCGTCTCTTGTCGCCGTGGGTCCTAGCATCGGGGCCGGCAACTTGGCAACAATCTGAGCCACATCATTGTTCGCCGGCGTCGTCGATCCCGTGAAGATGCAACAAAATCGCGGTCTGTCGCGTTGCAGATTGTGGGCCTGCTATTTTGTAGTGGCCACTTCGAAGTGGCGATGTCGGGCGTCGAGCTCGAAACCCGACGGTGACGTCCGGCGCAGGTCTTTGCTACCATCGCCACCGACGTAGCTGTTGTCGCCACTGAAGTCGATTCATGGCTGTTGAAAATCGATGAAACAACGTCTGCTAACCATTTTGCCGGTCGTCCTCATCGCCGCGATTGCGGCGTTGATGTGGTGGGTGTTTTTTGGGACCGACGGGGCGACTCCCCAACCGGAGCCGGAGGTCGAACACCTGGAGGCCGGAGCATTGGCCGGTCAGGTCGTCGACACCTCGGGTCGGCCGGTGGCCGGAGCGAAGGTCTTTGCCGAGGAGGCGATCACGCGGGCTGACGATCAGGGTCGATTTATCTTCGACGACCTTCCGGCGGAGCGGCTGCGGGTCGATACGACGGCCGACGGCCACCAGCGCGGCGGAGTCGACGAATTGGGTCGACCGACCATCGATTTGTCGGATGGCGAACCGATCGACGATCTGGAGTTGGTCCTTCCCCGGGCGGCGTCGGTCAGCGGGCGCGTCGTCGCCGGTGGCGAACCGGTGGAGGGCGCAGAGCTGAGTCTATCCTACGTATTTGCCGAGGGCCTGCAGGGGCGCGAACTCGACCCCTTTATCATTTCTCAGGTGGCGACCAGTGGAGAGGATGGCCGGTTTTCGGCGGCCGATATCGCGCCGGGCCGGCTCCAGATTCTGGTGGAATCCGACGAGTATCCATTTACCGAAAGCGACGACTACTACCTGCGTCCCGGTCAGGAGCGCGACGACCTCATCGTCGATCTGGCCCCCTCCGGGCAGCTGCGCGCCGATGTGAGCGATGCCAGCGGCCAGCCGGTATCGGTCCAGGGCCGGCTGACCCCGCAGGATACCCAGGGATCATCGCGGCGATTCGAGGCCGACGACGGCCGGCTTCGGGTCCGGGACCTGACCCAGGGTCGCTACGAATTGGTCCTGGAAGCCGACGGTTTTCGCCGCTATCAACACCGCGATGTGGTCATTGAGGCCGACGATACCAGGGAGTTATCGATTCAGTTGGAGCAGGCCCGAGGGCTGTATGGTCGGGTTGTGGAGCCCGATGAAACCCCGGTGGAGCGGGCGCATGTGCTTCTGGAGAGCGACGACGGCGATTTCCGGCGGTTGCGCACCGACAGTGACGGGGCCTTTGAGTGGGAAGACGCGCCGCAGTCGCGGTGGCAGGCCGTTGCCACATCGCCGCGCCACCAGCCCTCGGAGCCCTATGTCATCGAGCATGACCGACAGGCGACACTGGAGGTCGTTCCCGGCGGCACCGTCGATCTGCGGGTCGTCGACTCCGACGGGCGTCCGGTGCCGGATTTCGAAGTCGAAGTGGCGTCGGCACAACTCGATGCCGATATGGCGTTTCCGACGCGGCGAATGCCCTCCGAGCGCGTGGTCGGCGACGAGACGGGCCGCGTCGAATTTGGCCCCCTCCAGAGCGGTCGCTACCGCCTGCTGGTGACCACCGACGACCGCGCGCCGGCTACGAGCGACGCCGTCGATGTCGCCGCCGGCGCCACGTCGGGGCCGGTGACCGTGCAATTGGAGTCCGGCGCCCGTATCCAGGGAATGGTCCGCGACGCCGAATCCGGCGAGCCCGTGACCGGCGCTCAGGTGCGGTATCTGATGAATACGCCCGACAATCGACCGCCGACGGCGCGCACCGACGAAGAGGGATGGTTTGAGATCGACGGCGTGCCCTCCGGTCGCTTCAGTCTTCGGGTCAGCCACGGACACTACATCTTTGAATTGATCGGCGGACTGGAAGTCGGCGATGGCCAGCGGCTGGACTACGATGTCGACCTGGAGCCCATCGAAGAGGGCGGCCAGCCGGGCCAGAACCTGCAGGGCATCGGCGCCAGTCTCACCCCCACCGATGGCGGGGTGCGCGTCGACTCCACCGTCGACGGTGGACCGGCCGAAGGGGCCGGCGTCAGCCGGGAGGACGTCATCACCGCCGTCGATGGCCGCGACATCTCGGGACAGACCGTCGATCAGACCGTGGAATTGATCCGCGGCGAGCCGGGCCAGCCGGTGCGACTGACCGTCGAGCGCCCCGGGCGCGGAACGCGGACGGTGGAAGTCGAGCGCGACAGCGTCTTTATCCCCCACGACCGGCCGGTCCGACCCCGCGAATAGTGCTAATTGTTACCACCGAGGTGTCCCATCAATCGAGCATTCGGACGTTTTGTTCGCAATCGAACCCCGGTGGAGGCACTGTCGGTCATCGCCGTGGTCGTGGCGGTCATCGGCGGATGTGGCTACGCGCTATTTGCGTGGTACGGAGGTAGTTACGACCGAAGCCTGCTTCGCGGCTACGAGGTGAGCGTTCAGAAGCTGTCAAAATAATGTCGGACCGAGTGAGGCCGAGAAGATTTTGCCGCAGT
>CAYUPT010000323.1:0-5124 GCA_964446725.1 uncultured Bradymonadales bacterium
TATTTTTTCGTGGAGTTGGTCGACCAATTCGTCGCCGCGACCCTCCAGAAACATGATCGCCTGCTCGACATCCTGCAGGTAGTCGTCGCGCTCGACGTCAAAGACGCAGGGGCCCGGGCAGCGATCGATCTGGTACTGCAGACAGGGCCGGGAGCGATTCTTCATGACGTGGTCCGGGCAGGTCCGCAGCATAAAGTGCTTGTCCAATAGCCTGCGGGTCCGGCGGATGGCGCCCGCCGAATGATAGGGCCCGAAATGGCGGCCCGGCCCGTCGGTGTTGTTGCGCTGAAAATAGACCCGGGGCCACTTCTCGTCGGTATTGATGCGAAGCGACAGGAAGTTCTTGTCGTCTTTGAGCTGGACGTTGAATTTTGGTTTGTGCTTTTTGACCAGGTTGTTTTCCAGGATCAGCGCTTCTTTTTCGTTGGCCGTGACGATGGTCTCGATTTCGCCCAGGACCCGGGGAAGCCAGCGCACAAACGGCCGGGGGTCGCCGCTTTCCTGAAAGTAGTTGCGGACCCGCTTATTGAGGTCTTTGGCCTTGCCGATATAGATGATGCGGCCCCGCTTGTTGCGCATCAGATAACAGCCCGGTTTGCCCGGAAGGGTCTCGAGTCGGGCCTCGATGTCGAAGCGCTCTTCAGTATCGGCCATGTGATCAGGGGAGGTCTAATTTGAGGTGGATTGCGTGGCGAACTGGTGTCGGTCAACTGCGAACCAGCGTAAAGTAGGCATCCATGGGCTCCGACTTGTAGGCGCGACCGATGGTGACGCGGTCGCTGACTCGCCGGAGCCGATCGACCATTCCGGCGTAGACGAAGCGGCCCAGTTTGGCGTTGTTGTCGATGATCACCGGCCAGTCGGTCGGTTTTTCGGGAGGCAATTCGCGATAGTCGATGACGACCTCGCCGGTCGCTTCGTCATCGTAGGCAACGAAATAACCGGGGCCCGTAATTCCCGAAAATATCTGATGGTTATAGCCCCACAACACGCGCCGGTTATCCGGTTGATGCTCCTTACTGGGCAGACAAAACCGTTTTTCGAAGGACCGAAATACGGGCAGTGTATTCTGGCCGCGGTGAATGACCTCCTCCAGCGGTTCGGTACCATCGGCGACGAGGTCCGTTGTCTGGACGGTGCGGCCGGAGCAGGCGGCGAATAATCGCTGCTGGTGGTCCGGCGTTATCCGGCCTAACGCGTCGAGGCGTGCGTCGTCGGAGGCGTCGTCGAGTCGCTGTTCGAGCCCATCGATGTCGATCGGCTGTTCTTCGAGCAATGCAATGATGTCGTCGGCGGTGGCGGGCATGACCGGTCCTGGTCGATGAGTGCGAAAATATACGGGCGATACCGCGTGTCCGGAGACTAATCGCCGTCGGGGTTACCGACAAGGGCGCTGGCTGCGATAGGGCGTTGTTGGGAGCCGGGGGAGTGAATCTCCCGGCGGACAGACGCCCCGTAATTTCGCGGCGATCGCAGCGCCCGATTCCGTTCAGTGTTGAACTCGGGATTCGAAAAGACGATGTACTTTCGTATACTTGGAGTACCACTCGAATATCCGGGAGTTTTGGTAGCGCCTGTGAACGACCTGTCGTCAAGTTTTCGAAGGAAGTCATTGTTCAATGGAAATCAGGGAGAATTGTGATGGCTACGCATTCAATGTCTCGACTCGTCGGTATTTGTATTGGTCTGTTGGCACTGGTGGGGACCCTGACACTGACCGGATGCAGCGGAGATCCGGCAGCCCCCGTCCAGGGCGAGAGTTGTGACGAAGAGGGTACCCAACAGCAGGGCCTTGTCTGCGAAGACGGCAGCTGGGACCTCGACGAGAACAGCGATGCCGACACCAACGGCAATGACGGCAACGGTGACGACAACGATGACGGCAATGAATCGGAAAATACCGGCGAGGACTGTGACTGCGAGATCGACGGAGACTGCTACGACGACGGGCAGTCCAATCCCGAACAATCGTGCTCGGTCTGCGACTCCGACCGCGACTCGGAGCGGTTCGTCGACGTCGATGACGGTCGGGCCTGCGACGATATCGGCGACGATGCGCAATGTGTCCAAGCCGAGGGGAGCTGCGAGGGTGGCGAGTGTGTCTCCGTTCCCGTCTGCCAGGGCTCAGATACCGAATGCGGCTGTGACGAGTGTACGGATTGCACCGAACAGGATGGATGGGTCGACGTCGGCGACTCCTATGATTGCTGCGACGGCGACGAGCAGTGCCTCTGCCAGGATCAGGAGCTCCGAGAGTACCATTGCGACGGCACCGAATGCGACTACGACGAGACCCAGGAGGTCACCCTCTACGTCGATTGTACCCCCTGCGAAGACGGTAGCTGTGAGGACGGCCAGTGCATCTGTGTTCCGGACTGCGACGGCGACGAATGCGGAGATGATGGCTGCGGCGGAAGTTGTGGGTCCTGTGACAGCGACGAAACCTGTCAGGGGGGTCAATGTGTCGCCGACGGCGATCAGTGCAGTGATGATGACGACTGCGGTGGGTTCGCCCAATGCTGCAATGGAACCTGCCAGCCCACCACCGTTGTCTGTCCCTGATCGGATTGCGCCTGGCGTCGATGTCGACCTACGATCGCCATCGCCGATCATCAGCCCCGCCAATGGTTTTGTAACGATGGAGTGCGAACAATGGCATCACAACAGCGAGTTCGGCTCGAAATCTTCGGTCGCGTCCAGGGCGTGTTCTTCCGGGCCTCGACCCGGAAAAAAGCCCAGGAGCTGGGCGTGACGGGATGGGTGAAAAATCGCAGCGACGGGTCGGTGGAGGCCCTTTTAGAGGGGCCCGCACAGGCCGTCGCCGATCTCGTCGAGTGGGCCCACCACGGACCGCCGAAGGCGCGGGTCGACGACGTCGAAATGGCCGAAGAGGACTATCAGGGGGCGTTTACGGGGTTCGAGGTTCGGCGCTAGCGCCGCCAGTCGACCTCCTGTAGAGCCCACCAGCCGATGAGGATCGCTTCTGCCGCATCATGGCGAAGCGATGTCGGTTTGTCGGCGCCGGTGCGATCGATGACCTCCCGTGCCAGCTCGTCGGCCGCCTCCTTGGCGTCGGAGCCGGTGCGGCGCTGACGACGGTCGAGAAGGTCTCGCCGCCAGGTCTCGGGAGCGACGCGGATGGTCTCGGCCCCCTGTTTTTCGGCGGCTTTGCTCCAGATTTCGCCGAGGTCGCGGTCGCCTTCGACGACCAGATAGGACGGTGGACCGGCGTCGCGAACCAGTCGGTAGGCCGCCTGTTTGAGGCGTCGCCGCTTGCCGAAATTCGTCGAGCGGTAGCGCCTGAGTTTCCCGTCGTCATCGAAGACGGCGATGCCGCATCGAAGGCCCAGGTCGACGGCCAGCAATGTCTGGCGGTCGCTCATGCCTCAATTCCTTCCGCTTCGCTGCGCAGCCTGCGGATCGCCGCTGCGTAGTCGTCGGCCCCGAAGATGGCGCTTCCGGCGACGAGGATATTGGCGCCGGCGGCCGCGATCTCGGAGGCGTTGTGAGGCTTGACGCCGCCATCGACTTCGACCTCGCAGTCGGTACCCAGTTGCTGAAGCATGTCGTCGACGGTGCGCAATTTTCGCAATGTGGTGTCGATAAACGATTGGCCGCCAAATCCGGGGTTGACACTCATCAGCAGTACCAGGTCGAGGTCGACCGCCAGGTATTCGATCCAGTCCAGCGGTGTGCCGGGATTGATCGCCAGGCCGGCGCGGCCACCGGCATCGTGAATCTTCTGGATGGTTCGGTGGGGATGTCGGCTCGCCTCGGGGTGGAAACTCAACAAATCGGCGCCGGCGTCGACGAATTTGGTCGCCATTTCGTTGGGATTGTCGATCATGACGTGAACGTCGAGAAAGGTGTCGGGAAACGCGTCGCGCAGACTCTCGACGACCGGCAGGCCGATGGTGATATTGGGCACGTAATGGCCGTCCATCACATCGATGTGAAGTGCGTCGGCGCCGGCGTCGAGGACGGCCCGGCATTCGTCGGCGAGATGAGCAAAATCGCTGGCGAGAATCGATGGGGCGATGCGCAATGGAGCCATGGTGGTACTCGACATCAGAAGGCAAGGCGGTGGCGGCGCGGAGTTGTCGAGCTGAACCTAGTAGATGGCCGCCGTTTCGTCATCCCCGGACCGGCTGTGGTGTCGCCGGTATCAGACCGGACGCGCGCTTGAAGGCCGATCAAACGCCGTGGTATGCCATGGAGACAAACGGTGTACAGCTCGAGTTATTTCTCGTTCGACCAAGGAGCCACTGATGGCAGCCTCATCCCGTGTAGAATCCGACGAAGCGCCGGTGGGCAACACGACGACCTCGTCGATTCAGATCAGTGCCGACGACGGGCGTTTATTTCCAGCGACGGTCTACACGGGGATCGATGTCGTGGAAGACCCCGAGTTGCGCCAGGCACTGTTGGAGGGGACGCTCAACGAGGTGGAGTCCCCCTTTGATGAAAACCGCAGCTACCATCCGGCGGTGCCCGTCATCTACCACAACCGAGATCTGGAGCTATTTGCACTGGTGATTCCGGAGCGTCTGCGTCACGAGGAGTTTCGCTTTCGCCGCCGGCTGTTGAGCCGCATCGAGCAGCGTCGCGGGATTGTCCCCGATTATATGCGTCAATTCGACGTCGTCTTCGACTCGTCCCGGCTCGAGCAACTCGAAGAACAGCACTCGGCAGCAATGGAGGCCGCCGATGGCGATGAGCCTCGCCACCAACTGCAACAGCAACTCGAGGAGCGGCAAGAAGAGGTGGAGCTTCTCGAACGCCGGGTCGAGGAATTGGAGTCGGGCAGCGACAACGAGCAGCAACAGCGGGAGGAGCAACTCCAACAGTTGCGCTCGGAACGCGACGAATTGCAGTCCGAACTCGACGATGCAAAGACGCGGATCGACGACTACGAATCCGAACTCCAGCGCCTTCGCGACGAAGGGCCCGACGGCGATGACGTCGAGGAATTCCAGCAGCGACGAGCTGAACTCGAGGAACGGGCCGAAGAGCTCGACGAGCGCGAACAGCAACTCGAGGAGGTCGCCGATCGCGTCGAGCGCGACAGTCTTCGCGTCGATGAAGTCCGAGAGGAGGTCGAGGGGGAGCGGGCAGAATTGGAAC
>CAYUPT010000324.1:0-5111 GCA_964446725.1 uncultured Bradymonadales bacterium
ACGATGTCGGGCCCGATGCCAGTGACCCCTGTGACGAATGTGACGGCGATGAAGTGTGCATCGATGATCAGTGCGTCGATATTTGTGTGGATGAACAGCGCCAATGCGGCACTGTAGAGCACGACGGCGACGATATTGATTGCGGCCAGTGCCCGTTGGGCGACTGCGACGATGGGATGTGTACCGGGGTCTGCGAGGAACTGCACAGCGATTGCGGCCCGGTGTATTTCGACGGAAACTCCTACGACTGTGGGGCCTGCGATGGTTCGCAGCAGTGTACGCGAACCGGTCGTTGTATTGGCAATACGGGGTATATCGATGTCGCCGCCGGCCGCGCCCACTCCTGTGGGCTCGGCGCCGATGGGCGCGTCTTCTGTTGGGGGCGCAACGAGGATGGACAACTGGGAGACGGCCAGCAGCCGGAGCCGTCGCAGTATCCCGTACAGGTCGAGGGTCTGGAAGAGGCATCGACACTGTCGAGCCTAAACAATCACGGCTGTACGTCGCTCACCGATCAAAGTGTCGTCTGCTGGGGCGCAAATAGGGGGGGACGACTCGGTGATGGCTCGACCGACGAGGCACCGACACCTGTCGTCGCTGAAGGGGTGGCGTCGACCACAGTTGCCGCCGGGGGCTCGCATAGCTGTGCGATTACGACAGATTCCCAACTCGAATGCTGGGGAGATAACAACCAGGGGCAACTCGGCGGTGGTGAAGAGCCGAGTGAACCCGGCGAACGCCGGAAGGTAGTGCGCAATTTCGGTTCCGATTCCGAACTCGACGGAGTGGTCGATATATCTCTGGGCGGGGCGCACGGGTGTGCCGTCGATGACAACAATGATCTGTGGTGCTGGGGCTATAACGGCGATGGTCAACTCGGGTTGGGCACCAATGTCGACCAGCCGGCACACGCGCACCGCGTCTCGGAACTGGAGTCCGTCATTGGTGTCGCCGCCGGATTCAACCACACCTGTGCTATCACGATGGGCGGTGAATTGTGGTGCTGGGGACGCGGCGATTCCGGTCAGATCGGTGATGACGAACACTCGACGCAGCTCGATCCCCAGGAAGTCGAATTTGAACAACCTGTCGTCGATGTCGCCGCCGGTCGCTTCCATACCTGCGCCGTTGTCGAGTCCGGAATGGGCTACTGCTGGGGTGAAAACGAATACGGGCAACTCGGGATTGGTTACGACGGAATCGAGGACCAGGGAGAACCTCAGCAGATCGGCGAGATCCACGATGTCCTACAGATCGACGCCGGCGGCCGCCACAGCTGCGCGCTCGACAGCCAGGGCCAAATCCACTGCTGGGGACAAAACGACGAGGGGCAACTCGGCGATGGAAGCACGACGATGCGGACCCGGCCGACGCCCATCGAGTAATCGACTGCGCGGATGCCGGCCGGAGTTCCTCACAAATCACATACAGCGGCGGGAGACCGAGGAGATATCACCGCATTTTGCGACACACAATGCGGGCTAAATCGGCGTTGAAGTAGTCGATCACTCTGGAGATACAGAATCGACAGAAAGCGGTCGACGGCGGCCCCAGCCGGCGCTATGTTACCAAACTGATTCACCACCGGCATAAAACCGGTGGGGTCTTGCGGACGGCGGCCCCAGCCGGCCTTGGGCCGCTGGGGAGCAAAGTTTGAGAACATAACCGGTGGGGTCTTGCGGACGGCGGCCCCAGCCGGCCTTGGGCCGCTGGGGAGCAAAGTTTGAGAACATAACCGGTGGGGTCTTGGGGTCGACGGCGGCCCCAGCCGGCCTTGGGCCGCTGGGGGAGCAAAGTTTGAGAACATAACCGGTGGGGATGTGTGCCCGAGGACGAAGACAACGACGAGAACAACGGCGAGAACAATAACGACGATCCCCCGGCGACGACCTACGTCGAGGTCTCTTCCGGTGGCGAACACAATTGCGCCCTCGATAGCGACAACCAGATCGAATGCTGGGGCAACAATAACGACGGGCAAGCCGACGCGCCGGACGGCGAATTCATCGCTGTCAGTGCCGGAAGCTCTCACAGTTGCGCCATCGACAACGAAAATACGCTGACCTGTTGGGGCGCCGACGGTTTTGAGCAGGCAACGGATATTCCCGAAGAGCAGTACAAGGCGGTTAGCGCCGGACAATTCCACACCTGTGCGCTGACGCTCGACGATCATGCCGTTTGCTGGGGCTTTGACCTGGTCGACGATCGCACCGATGCGCCGGAGGGTGAATTTATGAATATCTCCACCGGTGGTGCCCACAGTTGCGCCGTCGACGTCGACGATGGAATTCAGTGCTGGGGCGATGACCAGGCCGGTCAGTCCAGTGGCCACCCCGATGAGGACTTCGTCCAGGTGTCGGCGGGAATCTGGCATAGCTGCGGGATCAGTGGTGATGACGAGGCATTTTGCTGGGGAGAAGACGATGACGGGCAATCCAGTGCGCCGAATGGCAGCTTCGAGACGGTCAGCGCCGGAACGGAGTTTAGCTGCGCGGTCTCTATGACCGAGGGTGAACTCGATTGCTGGGGCGATGACGAATTCGACCAGGTCACCGACACTCCCGACGGTGAATACACCACGGTCAGTGCCGGCGGCGGCCACGCCTGCGCCATCGACGCCAACGACGGCAATATCGAGTGCTGGGGCCAGGATAACGCCGGTCAGGCACAGGGATTGACTCCCTGAACATGAGTGACGTTGTTGGACCCTGAACGACGATCCGAGTCGCCGCCCGTATTCCGGGGGGCGGCTCGGATTGTTGCGTTGTTGTCGGTGGGCATTACGGCTCTCGGAGGTGAATACCGGACTTCCAAAAGAGCACATCCTCACAAAAATCGAATATTCGTCACCGCCGTCCCGTCGAAGTAGGTAGCTTGTGGAGATTGAGAACCAGCGTCTATACTGCCGCGGAAGACCGGTGTTTTGAGTAATTGAGGCGTCGATGAGATCACTGTTTTTGGCCCGCTGCTACACGACGGGCTTCGAGGAGCGTGCGATGGCTATCCGATCCCTGTTGATTGTTCTGGCCTTTGGGGTGTTGGCGATACCGTCGCTGGCATCGGCCCAGCACGGTGATGTCAGCGATGAAGTCCGCTTCGAAGAGGAGCTCAACCCCAACGAGTTTATGTTTACCGGACGGGTCCGCGCGGTGCGCGTCCCCGACGCGCTGCTGGGCATCTTCTTTGACGAACACGCCTCGCACTGGTCACAGGGACAGCGCAACTTCAGCTATGGCGGCGAATTCGTCTGGCGTCGCGGCAATGACTTCGAGCTCGGCGTGGCCTTCGATTACGCCGACCTATCGATGCCCGAGGCCTTCTGGATGGAAGAGGGGGAGGCGGCGCGCTCGGCGGACTATACCACGATCGACTTGCAGGTGTATTCGGTGGTGTTTTCGGCGTACTGGTTCTGGGATGTCCAGCCCTGGCTGACCCCGTTTGTGGGCGGTGGAATCGGTCCCGGATTTATCGCCGGTGACGTGGTGCGCTACGACTCTCGAGGAATCTGTGAAAGCCAGATGGGTGGCGACCAATTTGCGTCCGATGACTGCTTTGTCGACGGCGATCCCCGTCAGGGCGCTCGCGACGACGCCATCGACCGCAACAATCCCGATGTCGAAGACAGTATCCCGCCCGTGATTCCCGTCATCAATCTGACGACCGGTCTGCGCTTTAATATCGCCGATCACGGCGTGCTCAAACTGGAGGCTGGCCTCCATCCCTACCTCTTTGCCGGCCTTGGATTCGGCGGTCAGTTTTGAGGCGTATACACCGCCGAGTGAGCACTGGTTTCGTAATGTCGACTCGATATCAGCAAATCTCCGTTGCAGTCTGCGCGATGCTTCTCATTGGTTGTAGTGGGTCCACCGAGCAGTTGCACGACGAGATCGACAGTCAGCAGCAGCGCGGTGACGTCGAAGCACTGGAGTTTATCGACGAACGTCTGGAATCGGCGGACGCCGATGGGCTGTCGTCGTCTGAAGTCGAGTTGCTCAAAGAGCGGCGGAAGGAAATGCATCGTCGCCTCAGTCTCTACGAGGGAATGCAGGAGTACGCGCTCCAGATGGACCGGGGCCAGGACTCCTTTTACCTCCGCAATCGCAACTATTTCGAGCCGGAACACAACGTCTACGAACCGGACGCCGACGATCCGGAGTGGACTCATCTTCTCGAATTCAATCCCCAGGTTCCGGAGCGCATCGACATTGTGGTCGAGGCCGGTGACTCGACGTCCTGTACGATCTGTGAGAACTTCGACCCTTCAACGGATAGCGAA
Source organism: uncultured Bradymonadales bacterium (assembly GCA_964446725.1). GTDB lineage: Bacteria > Myxococcota_A > Bradymonadia > Bradymonadales > Bradymonadaceae > SLJM01. The sequence continues at coordinate 4,277 of CAYUPT010000324.1, forward strand.
CACTGGTTTGCGGTGCGCGTCTATGATGCGCTACTCGACGAGTCATTGTTGCTGACCAATCAACTCGAGGAGCCGGTCATGCTCGACGGCCCGCCTCCGGAGCTACAGCAGTGACCGGTGGCGATAGCCGACGCATCGGTCGATCTGTTTTTGCTCGTTTCTGGTCTGTGGTGGAGAGTCGGGCGTTGAACTTCGCGCGAAATCGCCTACCTTAGTGCCTGCTTAGTTGTGGAGATGTATCTGTGTGACGCCCCCTTCATCGTGCCGACAAAGGAGCTGATTGATGGATAAAGTCTATGAGACGGCGAACGACGCCATCTTCGATGTGGAAGATGGCATGACAATTATGAGTGGTGGATTCGGGCTGTGCGGAAATCCCGAGAACCTCATTTTGGCGATCGCCGACAAGGGCATCGACGGCCTGACGGTGATCTCCAATAACTGCGGCACCGACGAATACGGGCTGGGAGTTCTGTTGCAGAACCGCCAGATCGACAAGATGGTGTCCAGTTACGTCGGCGAAAATAAGAACTTCGAAAAGCAATTTTTGAGCGGTGAGCTCGATGTGGAGCTCAATCCCCAGGGCACGCTCGCAGAGCGGATCCGGGCCGCCGGCGCCGGCATTCCCGCCTTTTTTACGCCCACCGGCTACGGCACGGAGGTCGCCGAAGGCAAAGAGACCCGTGAATTCGACGGCACGCCCTGTGTGCTCGAGGAGGCGCTGGATGCCGATGTGGCGATCGTCAAAGCCCAGCGAGGCGATACCCACGGCAACCTGGTGTTTAATGCCACGGCGCGAAACTTCAATCCCATCATGGCCATGGCCGCCGACGTC
>CAYUPT010000325.1:0-5103 GCA_964446725.1 uncultured Bradymonadales bacterium
TGGGCGTCGTCGCGCTCGGTGACCTCAAAATTTGGAACGTCGAAACCGAGTTGTTTGAGCCTCGCCATCTTGTCGCGTTCGGTATCGCAGCGCGGACCCAGCAAGTCGAAGGCAAAAAAGTGGATCTCGTAGCGCGCCGTCTCCCGCGGATCCTTTTGTTTGAGGGCCCCGGCGGTGAGATTTCGCGGATTGGCGTATTCGTGTTTGAACTTTTCGCGAAATACGCCGATGGGCATCACCGCCTCGCCGCGGACCTCCAGGTCGCCTTCGTCGAGCGATTCCGGGATGTTTTCGATGTGACGGGCTTGTTCGGTCATCACTTCGCCGACGTCGCCGGTGCCCCGGGTGGCGGCGACCTCCAATTCGCCATCCGGGCCGTAGCGAAGTGTGGCGGCCACACCGTCGATTTTCGGCGTCGCCAGGGCAGGGCCCTCGAATTTATCGTACCAATCGACGAGTGTCTCCTCTTCATAGCACTTGTCGAGAGACAACATCGGCGGATCGTGTTCGAGCTTCTCGGTCTCATCGTCGATCAGATCCATGTCGGCGCCGGCGGGCCCGATAGCGTCCAATACCTCGCTGTCCGGCGCCCGTTCTTTGAGGCGTTCGACCAGTCGATCGAATTCCTCGTCACTGATCTCGGGGTCGTTTTCGACCCAGTATTTGCGATTGTGGTATTGGACGGCCTCCTCGAGCTCTTCGAGCGTCTTTTCATCCCAGTTATTCGTCGTCATCGAGGATAATTCGGCCATGATAGCACTCCCGAAAAGAATTGAGGGCAACCTTCCATTCGCTGACGTTATGCAACGGCTCGGACTGAGGCTCAAGGGTGGTCGTAAAATCCTGGCATCTCCGTGTGGGCTCCGATGATTTCTACACACCGCAGCGATCGGAGGGGGACAGCCCACGGCGCCATCACCGGCACCGCGCATTCTCGATCGGGCATTGGGCCGGAATACCGGTTCAATCCCTTTTGTACTTGAAAACACACTAGGTGGTGTGTATTACTTCTTGGCGAATGCACACCAGATCGTGTGCTTTATAACTCGGAGACCGCAGTGGCCGTATTTTTATTGGCTGATCAGGCCTTGAAAGTCTACAAATCCGTGTGCTATCTCCCCGCCGCCCAGCGATGAGCCGGGGTCCAACGACCAGGATTTCCACCGATGAAGATCACAGCACTCGAAGAATACGGACTGCGCTGCCTGTTGCGGGTCGCCGAGCAGTGCGACGGAGATGCGATCTCCGCCAACGAGATCGCCGAACAGGAGGGGCTGTCGCTGTCGTATGCCCAGAAGATCATGCGCGTGCTCTCAAAGGGCGATCTCGTCGACTCCCGGCGCGGCGCCAGCGGAGGGTACGTGCTCGTCGATTCACCCCAAGACATCACCGTCGGCGACGCCATTCGTGTGCTGGGCGGCATGTTTGAAGTCGGCGATATCTGCGATCGGCACACCGGTGAATTCGACGAATGCGCCAATCGCTGCAACTGCGGGATCCGTCCGGTATGGGCCCATATCTCGGAGTTCGTCGTCGAAACACTCGACGGCATCAGCCTCGCTGTACTTCTCCAGGATGATAGCGAAGTCGCCAGACACCTCGATGAACATCTACTCAATTCCAATCCATCCGTTTCTTCGTCTCCAACACACTAGTCGCGACGTCCCTTCAGGGATGTCGAGCACGTCATAAATTACGAGGTATACCATGAGCAGCAACATCGAAAATTATCTCGATCAGCCCTACGAGGCCGGCTTTCATGCCGACGTGGAGATGGACACGCTGTCTCCGGGTCTCGACGAAGAAACCATCCGCCAGATTTCCGCCAAAAAGAACGAGCCGAAGTGGCTTCTTGAGTTTCGCCTCAAGGCTTACCGCCACTGGCAAAACATGGAAGAACCGGACTGGGCCAACGTCGAATACGACAAGCCCAATTTCGACGAGATTTCCTACTACTCGGCGCCCAAAAATCAGCCCGAGAAAAAGGAGAGTCTCGACGAGGTCGACCCGGCTATTTTGGAGACCTACGAAAAGCTCGGCATTCCCCTCGAAGAGCAAAAGCAGCTCCAGAACGTCGCCGTCGACGCCGTCTTCGACAGCGTCTCGGTGGCCACCACCTTCAGAGAAAAACTGAAGGAAGCGGGTGTCATCTTCTGCTCGATCAATGAAGCCGTCAAAGATTACCCGGAGATTGTCAAAGAATACCTGGGTAGCGTCGTGCCCTATACCGACAACTTCTATGCGACGCTGAACTCGGCGGTCTTTAGCGATGGCTCGTTTGTCTTCGTTCCCGAAGGCGTGACCTGCCCGATGGAATTGTCGACGTACTTCCGCATCAATGACCGAAACACCGGTCAATTCGAGCGGACGCTCATCGTCTGCGAAGACGACGCCTATGTCAGCTACCTCGAGGGGTGTACGGCGCCGCAATTCGACACCAACCAGCTCCACGCTGCCGTCGTCGAATTGGTGGCCCTGGAAGACGCCGAAATCAAGTACTCCACCGTCCAAAACTGGTATGCCGGCGATGAAGAAGGCGACGGTGGTATCTTCAACTTCGTCACCAAGCGCGGTGTCTGCGAGGGCGACAACTCCAAAATTTCGTGGACCCAGGTCGAGACCGGGTCTGCGATCACCTGGAAGTATCCGTCCTGCGTACTCAAGGGCGACAACTCGATCGGCGAATTCTACTCGGTGGCCCTGACCAATCACCACCAGCAGGCCGATACGGGCACGAAGATGATTCACATCGGTGAAAACACCAAAAGCACCATCATCTCTAAGGGCATCTCGGCTGGTGTCTCCCAGAATAGCTACCGGGGCCTGGTCAAGATGGCGCCGTCGGCGAAGGGAGCGCGCAACTATTCGGAGTGCGACTCCATGCTCATCGGCGACCGCTGCGGAGCGCATACCTTCCCGTATATTGACGTGCGCAATCCGTCGGCTCAGGTCGAACACGAGGCGTCGACGTCGCGCATCGGTGAAGAACAGCTGTTCTACTTTTTGCAGCGCGGTATCGACGAGGAAGACGCCATCTCGATGATCATCAGCGGCTTTTGCAAAGATATCTTCCACGAGCTGCCGATGGAGTTTGCCGTCGAAGCCCGCAAACTGTTGGGCATCAAACTCGAGGGCAGCGTCGGATAAGTCCGGTCTCAATACAGTCAGTAATTCGCAATACCCGGCCGGTCTCGCCATTTGTACCGGCGGCCGGCCGACAGACCAACGAAGGAACGTTTCATGCTACTGAAAATCAATGATCTACACGTGCGCGCCGGTGATACCCGGATTCTCAAGGGCATCGACCTCGAAGTCGAAGAGGGCGAAGTCCACGCCATTATGGGTCCCAACGGAAGCGGCAAGAGTACCCTCGCCAAGGTCGTGGCAGGCCATCCGGCCTACGAGATCACGTCGGGCTCCGTCGAATACGACGGCGAAGACGTCGAGGAACTCGACACCGATGAGCGAGCGCGAGAGGGCATCTTTCTGGCCTTCCAATACCCCGTCGAAATCCCGGGTGTCAGTAACTCACAGCTGATGCGCCAGGCCTACAACGAGCGCCGAAAAGCGCAGGGCAAAGACGAGCTCGACCCCCTTCAATTCGACGACTACGTCAAAGAGAAGGCCAAAATCGTCGACATGGATCCGAGCTTTCTGGAGCGAAGCGTCAATGTCGACTTTTCGGGCGGCGAAAAAAAGCGCAACGAAATCCTTCAGATGGCGGTCCTCGAACCCCGTCTGGCATTGCTCGATGAGACCGATAGCGGTCTGGACATCGACGCGCTTCGCGTCGTCTCCGACGGCATCAACAAATTGGCCAATGACGACAATGGCGTCGTGATGGTCACGCACTACCAGCGGATCTTGGACTACGTCGAACCGGACCGCGTCCACGCCATGGTCGACGGACGCATCGCCAAATCCGGCGGCAAGGAATTGGCGCTGGAACTCGAAGACCGCGGCTATGAATGGGTCACCGAAGAACAAGGAGCTGCGTAATGAGTACCGCCAAAGACACACAAGAGACGATGGCACGCCATCCCTTTGTCGCTCAATTCATCGACCAGGGCCGGGCTCGACCGACAGAAGGCCTGACCGACTGGTGGTCCGAGCTTCGAACCTCGGCACTGCAGAACCTCGTCGGTCTCGATGTGCCGGGCAAGAAGGACGAGGCCTGGCGCTTCATCAAACTCGATCCGATTGTCGACCGAACCTGGTTGGCCGAAGCCGACGCCGCGTTTGACATCTCTGAGAGCGATGTCGAAAACCGGCGACTGGTGGAGTCCGAAGAGGCGACACTGGTATTTGCCAACGGCCAATTTGCGCCGGAATTGTCGAATGTCGGCGACCTCACCGACGGTGTGCGAGTGACGACCTGGTCGGAACTGCGTGACGCCGGTGAGTTGGAGGTCATCGAAGACCACGTCGACATCACCGACTTCTGGGACGACGACGTCTTCTACAATCTCAACAGCGCCAACTTTGAAGACGGCGCCGTCGTGGTGGTCGACGACAAGACCGTCGTCGATACACCGATTCACATTCTGCACATCGGAAGTGCCGAACCCGGTGAATACGCCGCCCATCCCCGCAATGTCATCGTCGCCGGCCAGAGCGCCGAAGTGACGATCATCGAGGAATTCGCCTCCACCGGTGACGGGACGTATTTCCATAACGTCGTCGACGAGGTCTCGCTGGCGCCGAACTCTCATGTCCGCCACGTCAAAGTGCAGCGCGACTCCGACCAGTCGTTTCACGTCGCCCGCAACCAGATTACGCTGGAGCGCGATTCGAACTATCTGGCGACGGCCGTCAACCTCGGCGCCGCACTGTCGAGGAATGACTCCTACGCCCGCTTCGACGGCAAAAATATCGAGTGCACCCTCGATGGGCTGGGCTTTATCAGTGGCGACCAGGTTACCGATACCCACACGGCCCTCGACCACCAGCTGTCGGATTCCGAGAGCTATCAGCTCCAGAAGAATATTGTCGACGACCGGGCCCACAGCGTCTTCAACGGCAAGATCTTTGTCCGCCAAGACGCTCAGCGCATCGACTCCAACCAGCTCAACCAGAATCTGTTGTTGAGCCCTCGGGCCCAGG
>CAYUPT010000326.1:0-5101 GCA_964446725.1 uncultured Bradymonadales bacterium
TGTCGCTCGATTGCGACGATCACGGAGCGGAATGCGGCACCATCTCCGATGGCTGTGGCGGCACCCTCGACTGCGGTGATTGCACGGATCCGCAGACCTGTGGAGGAGGCGGCGAGCCCTTTATCTGTGGTTGCGAGCCGCTTAGCTGCGACGACCACGGAGCGGAGTGCGGCACCGTCACCGACGGCTGCGGCGAGACGCTCGACTGTGGAGACTGTCCGGACGACGACTACAGCTGCACCGATAGCAATATCTGTGAGCCTCCGTGTCGCGAAATCGGCGAGGACTGCGGCGACGGCGACGGCGAGTGCTGCGCCGGTCTCGTCTGCGATGCCTCCGGCGAATGCCAGGTCGTACCCTAAACCAGGAACGCCGCCGCCTCCCGGTCGATGGGAGGCGGCGGCGCGTCAGGTCGAGACGATTCGGGCGGCGATTACTTCGCGTCGAGCCAGCTTGGTCCGATGCCGGCGTCGACGACGAGCGGGACGTCCAGTTCACAGACGCCTTCCATGACGTCGCAGACAATGGATTCGGCGCGCTCGATGTCTTCTTCGGGTACTTCGAAGATCAATTCGTCGTGGACCTGCAGCAGCATATCGTAGGGGAGGTCTTCGGCCTCGATTTTGCGCTGCATTTCGACCATCGCAAATTTGATGATATCCGCCGCCGTCCCCTGGATCGGGGTGTTGATGGCGGCCCGTTCGGCGTAGGCTTTTTGACGGCCGCCGCTGTCGAGATTCGGCAGGTGGCGCCGGCGTCCGAACATGGTGCGGGCATAGCCGGTCTGGCGGGCGTTGTCGACGAGTTCGTCGAAGTACTCCGAGACCCCTTCGTAGCGCGCGAAGTACTCGTCGATATAGGACTTGGCCTCCGACGTCGAGATCTCGAGGTCCCGGGCCAGTCGCCGGGAGCCCATGCCGTACATCACCCCGAAGTTGACCGTCTTGCCCGCCCGGCGCTGTTCGGCGGTGACGTCGGCCAGATCGACATCGAAGATCTGGGAGGCCGTAAAGGAGTGGATATCCTTGCCGTCGCGGTAGGCCTCGACGAGCGCCTCATCGCCCGAAAGATGGGCCATCAATCGCAATTCGATCTGGGAGTAGTCGGCGGCCAGCAGCAGGTGGCCGTCGTCGGCGACGAAGGCCCCGCGGATCTGGCGGCCGCGCTCGGTGCGAATCGGGATGTTCTGGAGGTTGGGATTCGATGACGACAGCCGCCCGGTGGCCGTGACGGCCTGATTGAAATCGCTGTGGATGCGGCCCGTCTCCTCGTGGATCAGATCGGGGAGGGCGTCGACATAGGTGCCCTTGAGTTTGGCAAAGGAGCGATACTCCAAAATCAGGCCCGGAAGGGGGTGTTCGTCCTCCAGTTGCTCGAGCACACTGCGGGCCGTCGACGGCCCGGTCTTGGTGCGCTTTTTGACCGGCAGGCCGAGTTTGTCGAAGAGGACCTTGCGCAACTGCTTGGGGCTGTTGGGATTGACCTCTTCGCCGGCGTATTCGGCGATGTCGGCCTTGAGTTCATCGAGTTCGGCGTCGAATTGGCGGCTCATCTCGTCGAGGATATCGCGGTCGACGCCGATGCCGCGCCGCTCCATGATGCCCAGAATGCGCGACAGGGGAATCTCGAGGTCGCGCTCCAGGTCGACGAGTTTGTCGTCGTCCTCCAATTGCTCGGCGAGCACGCGACAGGCCATCAGGGTGATATCGGCGTCCTCGCAGGCATAGGGGGTGGCCTCGTCGACGGGGACTTCGTCGAATCGCTTCTGGCTGGCACCACTTCCGGCGACGTCGCTAAAGGTGGTGGTGCTGTGATTGAGGTGGTCGAGGGCGATGGCGTCCAGCGAATGCGAGTTGTTGCCCGGCTCCAGCAGATAGCTCATGAGCATGGTGTCGTGGGCCACACCGGCAAATTCGATGTCGTAGCTCTGCAAGACGAGCCACTCGTATTTGTAGTGCTGGGCGACTTTTTTGGGTGTGCGGTCTTCGAGAAGCGGGGTTACGCGCTCAAGGACGTCGTCGAGGTCCAGTTGTTCGGGGGCCTGCGGGTCGTCGTGACCGGTCGGGATGTAGACCGCCTGGTCGGGTTGCCACGAAAAGGACATGCCGACGATGTCGGCGTCCATCGGGTCGAGACTCGTGGTCTCCAGATCGAAGGCAAATAAGTCGGCGTCCCTACAGGCGTCGACGACGTCGTCGACTTCGTCGAGCGAGTAGATGGCGCGGTAGTCCTTTTCGTCGCTGTCGGCCGTCGTCATGCCCTGGTCTTCGAAGCGCTCGCTCAGCTCCCGGAGGGTCTCGTCGTCGATCCATCCCTGCTCTTTGTACCACCCGTTTAATTCATCGAGGATGCTGTCGAATTCGAGCTCGTAAAATAGGGCGGTCAAGGCCTCGAAATTGGGGGCCGTCAGCTCCAGTTGTTCCAGATCGAAGGCCACCGAACAGTCGTTTTTGAGAGTGACGAGCTCCAGACTCAGCCGGGCCTGGTCGGCGTATTCGCGCAGGTTTTGTTTGCGCTTTTTGCCGCCCACGTCCTCGATATTGGCCAGGATCGTCTCCAGGTCACCGAATTCATCGATCAATTTGCCGCCGGTGATCTCGCCGATGCCGGGGACGCCGGGGATGTTGTCGGAGCTGTCGCCGGAGAGGGCCAATACGTATTTGACGCCCTCGGGTTCGACGTTAAAGCGCTCGACGACATCGTCGATGTCGTAGCGCTTGTCCTTCATGGTGTCGTACATCTCGACGTCGTCGCCGACCAGTTGCATCAGGTCTTTGTCGCCGGTGACCACACAGACGGGAAGGCCAATCGAGCGCGCCTTGTCGGTCATCGTCGCAATCAGGTCGTCGGCCTCCACGGTCGGCTCTTCGAGAATCGGGATATTGAGGGCCTGGACGATGCGGTGAAAGTACGGCAGCTGGGTCTGCAGGTCGTCGGGCATCTCCTTTCTGTGGGCCTTGTACTCCGGAAACATCTCCTTGCGGAATGTCTTTTCGTCGGCGCCGTGGGCATCGAAGGTCACGGCCAGAAAATCGGGCTCTTCGTCTTCGATGAGCTTCTGGAGCATGCGCGTAAAGCCGTAGATGGCGTTCGTCGGCAGCCCGTCGGACGTCGACAGGCCGCGAATCGCGTAGAAGGCCCGGTAGATATAGGACGAGCCGTCGACGACATACAGCTTTTTGTCACCCAGGTCTTCGCCCTGAGGAAGGGAGTCCAGCGTCAGTTGAGCCGTCGATTCGGATTGCTCGGAGTCACTCATCGGTAGGCGCCTCGAGATGAAATGGAAGTCGGCAACAGAGGTCGGCGCCTACAGATAACTGACCATGATGAGGATGCCAAGAGCAAAGGCAATGAGCGTCAGCAATACGATCAGGCCCTGGAGGATGACGGCGTAATTTTCGAGTTGTTGCGATCGGCGCTGGTGGGCCTCCGGGGGATCGTCGTCGAGGGCCAGTTGCTGGAGCAATTCGTTGTCGCGGCGGTGGCGCTGGATGCCGACGACGACGAAGTACAATACGACGATGATGCCGGCGGCGACGGTAATGCCCATCATCCAGCGCAGGTCGTGTTGGATATCGTCGCGCCATTCGTCGAGGGCCTGGCGGTCGGCATCGCGGGTATTCATCAACACCGGGGGCGCCTGGTAGCGGGGATGGACTTCGTGGAGTCCGGCCTCGATGATGCGCTGGAGCTCGGCGCCCGATACGTCGTCGAGGGCGCCGCTGTCGACGAGGTGTCGATGGTGGAGGCTGCCGGTTTCGTCGGCGATCCACTCGTAGAGCTCGGTCGCCGACTGACGGAGGGCCTGCGGGGAGTCGTCGTCGGTGAGCAGTAGAACACTGCTATCCCAGGCGTTGCGCGTGCCGTAGAGACTTCGATAGGTCTGGAGTCGGACCAGCGGCGAGGTCTCGTCGGGATCGGGCGCCTCAAATCGCACCCCGCTCTGGCCGTCGCTGATGCGAAGCGACAACGCGTCGATGAGGCGGTTGCCGTCGTGGTCGTACAGATCGGTCATGAAGGTGCCGTCGGGCATGGTGGTGTCGACGGTGGCCGCGATGTCGTCGTCGCCGGTGACGATATACGACGCCGGCCGCAGTCCGTACTGGGTGGCCACGGCGTCCAATTCGATCTCGAAGGCCGCCGGCGACCAGTGGGCATCGGCGTCGTCGAAGTCGGCGCTGCCCCCGTCGTCGGGGTCGACCTCGACGAGAAGTTCCAGGCCCGTCGTAGGTTGCAACTCCAGTGTGCCAATGCCGAATTCATCGGTGCGAATCGTCTCTTCGAGCTCGCCGGAGAGCATGCCCCGGGTCCGCTCCAGTGTCAGTGTGGCGGCCACGGGATGGCCGGTGTCGACATCGAAGGTGCGCACATAGAGGGTCTGCGGCAGGCCTCGTTTGAGCTCTCCCGTCGACGGGGCAATGGCCAGTCCCACATCTCGGGCCTGCGCTTCATCGTGGGCCTGGAACATCTGCTCGTAGTCGCGTTCGTCGAAGACGACGTCGTCGCCGTCGACGTCGATGTCCTGGACGTCGACGCGCTCGACGGGGCGGCGGATCCCGCTGTCGGAGTCGCGCGGCTGCTGGCGGCGCCAGCGCAGATCATCGAATGTCGCCGCCGGCCCGGAGTGCTCCCGGACTTCGATGCGCGTCGCCGCCTCCAGCGGCGCCACATCCTCGAAGGTCGCCGTCAGATACAGGTCGTAGTCTCCGGGCTCGATGTCATCGGGGAGGCGAACGGTCGGATTCGGCCACTGTTGTTCGGCCGACGCCTCGCCGAAGTCGAGCTGCAGGCCGGGGTGTTCGTCGGGGTCGGCGCCGGCCGGCAGCAGTCGCCACTGCATGGTCTGGGGATCGAGGACTTCGCCGGTCGGTGCGTAGTGAAAGACGCCGCGTACCCCCAGGTTTCGGTCCGGCTCCCACTGGGTATCGGCCCGGATATAGGCCGCACTCTGGACGTCGAGACTATTGACCGAAAAGATGATGCCCGCCAGTGCCAACACCAGTGCCACATACAGGCCGATGGCCGTGCGGTAGACAATCGGCTTTTGCCACAGGGTCAGCAGGGAATTCATGGCATCGGTTCTCCATCGTCACAGTCAATC
>CAYUPT010000327.1:0-1512 GCA_964446725.1 uncultured Bradymonadales bacterium
GACTCGACTCCGGCCAAAAACCATCGCTGGTGCCGGCGGCCGGCTCCAGGCGATGTGACGACCTATTTTTTGAGAAACGAGAATAGGCCCTTGTCGTCTTTTCCATCCTCGTCGCCGTCATCATCGCCCAGCGGCTGGATATTGATCACCGACTCCGCAAGGTCCAGAAATGCACCGGAGACCGGGCTGTCGGGCGCGCCGACGACCACCGGCTCACCGGCATCGCCACCTTTTCGAACCTCCGGATCGAGTGGAATCTCGCCGAGGATCGGCACTTCCAGCCGCTCCGAGGCCTCTTCGACGTCCTCCGGGTCACCAAAGATATTGAATTTTTCGCCCGTCGACGGGACGATAAATTCCGACATATTGGTTACAATCCCCATGACGTCGACGTTGAGCGTCTTGAACATCTCCAGGCCCCGCGAGGCGTCGACGAGCGACAGATCCGACGGGGTCGTCACAATCATCGCTCCATCGACGGGTACCGTCTGCGCCAGCGCGAGCTGAGCATCGCCGGTGCCCGGCGGCATGTCGACGACCAGATAGTCGATGCCACTCCAGTCGACATCGCGCAAAAACTGGCGAATAATGCCCGTTACAATCGGGCCTCGCCAGATCACCGGCGAATCCTCATCCATCAAAAACCCGAGGCTCATCAGCCGCAACCCGGAGGCCTCGATCGGGAGAATCCGCCGATTACTGACCGCCGGGCGTTCCTCCACGCCCAGAAGCGTCGGCAGCGACGGCCCGTAAATATCGACATCGAGCAGGCCGACGCGGTAGCCCTTTTCTTTGAGCGACAACGCCAGATTGACGGCCACCGTCGATTTGCCGACCCCGCCCTTGCCGGAGGCCACGGCCAGCACTTTGCCGACGCCCTCCAGCGGAACCGCTTCGTCGCCCTGGCCGGCCTGCTGAGGACCACCACCGCCGCCGGGTCCCGAAGGTCCGGGCTGAGCACCTGCGGCGGGCTGACCACTTCCGGACGGCGCAGACGACGGTTTCGGCGCTGGTCCGCCGCCTCCCTGCGAATCCGACGACGGCGTCGGACTCTTGCCCTCCGCTTCTCGTTCCAGTGCTTTGGGCGTCATGGTCTTGACCTTGACTTCCTGGACGCCCGCGATCTCTTCGACGTTGTCGTAGACGCCATCCTCGATGGCAAAGCGCTGCTCTCGGTCGCGACTGGCCTCCATCACCAGTGTGACGTCGACGACGCCACTGTCGACTTCCACCTGCTCGACCATATGCGAATCGACGATGCTCGCCCCCTCCTGCGGATCGTCGATTCCCTCCAGGGCACTGATAACTTCGCCTTTAATCGTAAAATCGTCTTTCATCTGTGGTCTCTCACATGGGGACATCTGATTCGGAAGCTCGGAACGGGCGCCGGGATGCTAACCAACAGACTGCGCTGGTCAAGCCGGCAACATACCGCTTCGTACTCCCCCCGAATGATGGGGCCTGAATGTCGACGGGCCTGATACGCCGTGGCGAGTGCCTATTTATTGGGAC
>CAYUPT010000327.1:1612-5085 GCA_964446725.1 uncultured Bradymonadales bacterium
CGAGTGCCTATTTATTGGGACAGGCCTCTCGAGTGCATTCGACGTACAATTCGATCTTCTTTCGCCGGATATCGAATTGCATATCCTCCACGATCGATCGAAGCCGGTCGTTGAGATCGGCGTCGTTGAATTCCACGATCTTTCGACAATCGACGCAGATCAGATGATCGTGTTGCGGATCTTGATTGTGGATCGGATCGTAGCGCGTCTGACCGTCGCCGAAATCCTTGGGCACCGCAAAGCCCTGTTCGACCATCAACTTCAACGTCCGGTAGACCGTCGCATAGCCGATTCGGGGCTGGTGATTGCGCACATCTTCTAACAACTCGTCGGCGCTAATGTGTTGATCGAGCGTAAAAAATCGCTCGGCGATCACGTCTCGCTGACGCGTCGACTTCAACCCCGCCTCCTGGAGGCGCTCGTGAAATGCGTCCATGGCATCAGCAATGCGTTGGTCTCGCTCTTCGTCCTGCAACTCTTCACTCACAGCCTTGCGCCTCCACTGAATTGACCGGGTCCGGCGTAACTTAGAATCGTTCGAAAGGGTCTTCGCAAAGTTCATCAGTGTATAATTGACGTCCGCTGGCATGACAACACCCACAACATCTGAGCCATTCCCCGCATCGGTTCTCTGTGCGACGACCCTGACCACCACAGTTGCCAGCGACGACGCACTTTGTTGTGACCGGCCCGGGCCACATTGTTTGCACCGACCTTCGGTGTCGACGCGCGCTCCCCCCGGCAGGACTCGACAACACCGGGGCCTGGGCGATACACAGGAAGGCAGCATCATTGCCCGACACCTGCACCGGCACCCATTGCCGACCCCGATGACCTGGAGGCACCTGATGAAATTCAACGCAATCTGTGTCTACTGTGGTTCGCGTCCCGGAACGGATCCGGCGTTTCGAGCGGCCGCCGCCTCGGTGGGCGAAGAATTTGCGCATCGCGACATCGATCTCGTCTACGGCGGCTCATCGAAAGGAATGATGGGAACCGCCGCCGATGCCGCACTCGATGCCGACGGTCGCGTCGTCGGTATCCTGCCCGGCGGTCTCGCCTCCCGCGAGAAGGTCCATGGCGACGTCACCGAATTGCACGTCGTCGACTCCATGCACGAGCGAAAGGCGATGATGGAGGACATCAGCGACGGCTTTATCGCCCTGCCCGGTGGACTCGGAACCCTCGAAGAACTGTGCGAGGTCACCACCTGGGCCCAGCTGGGCATTCATCAAAAGCCGATTGGCGTCCTCAACGTCAACGGCTACTTCGACGACGTGCTGGCATTCCTCGATCACGCCGTCGACAAGGAATTTGTCAGCGCCGAACACAGACGCCTGCTGATCGTCGACGACGAGCCGGCCCAACTGCTCGACCGCATGGCGGACTTCGAGCCCTTTATCGACAAGATCTGGCTCGACGAATCTCAGATCTAGACCGTCGAACTGGGCCGTCGACTACGCGACGCCCGCCGCATAAAAGACGCCGGCCGCCACCCCGTAGACGATGTGCATAAAGATGACAGCCACCGGGAACCCGAGCCCGATATTGCGCCCGAATAGCCCCGGCGCCTCCAGCACCTGACCGCGGCCCATCCGCGGGTGAACCGCCGGCACCGCTCCCAGCGCCAGCCCCACGCCCACACCGTGGACGACCCCGAATAGCGCCCCGTAGCCGGCGGCGAGCCCCACAAAATGGATGGCCCCCGTCGCCGTCAATAACACGGCGTAGATGATCCCGAAGATTGCCCCGAATAAAAAGTGGACCACCAGGCCGACGACAAAGACCTCTGCGCGCCGGTCCTCGGGCCGAAACATCAGCCCCAGCACCTGCACCATATTGGTCGCCAGCCCCATGGTGCGGCCGGCGACCATTGCCAGCGTCATCAGTGCCGTCCCCAGTATCCCGGCAAATATGGCGTGAAACCACGATATCTCCATCGGCTCTCCTCTCCGTGACATCGGCGCGACATCGACAACCCCCTATCGAGGCATCGACGCCCTCACCTCAATTACTCCCCCGTGTGCATGACCCGGCAACCAAAAAATAATCACCGACATCCGGCCCTCAACTCCGCATTCCGACTGCCGTCGGCGCCGATCCCACCACCTTGACCGACCTTGCGGCCCGTGCTAGCGTCCGGCCCCGTTTCGAGGAATTTTTCTAGCAAGGCTTACGGGTTTTCGATGATACGCAGTACACGGATTTGTGGATGGGCTGTCGGCGCCGCAATATTGCTTGCCACCTCCGGTGCATGGGCGCAGCAACAGCAACCCCCGACGGACGACGACGTCATCGAAGAGGACACCGATGACGACACCGACGACGTCGACGCCATCGACGATGACGCCGTCGAAGATGACGAGGACGGCGGCGATACGGACGCGTCCGACGATGCCGAGCCATCCGATGAGGCCGATGACGCCGATGGGGCCGATGACGCCCCCGAAGTCGAGCCCGACATCCCCGAGGACGTGCAAGCGGACCCCGCCGATGAGGCTGACGAGGCAGACGACGCCGATCCCTTCGGTGACACCGACGACGAGTGGCCCGACGAATTCGACGACGACGCCTTTGAGGACTTCGAAGACGATGACATCGAGTTTACGCGGCTCGACGAACTGGACTCCCAGATGCTCGACCGCATCACGGCGGCCACCACCTTTCCGCACGTCGAGTGGAACGGACAGCTGCGCACCCGATCGCAGCTGCGCTACAATTTCGACCTCGGCACTGGCGGCACCTCCGCCGTATTGCCCCCCGTCGACACGCAGGTCCCGGACGGCCAACCCGCAGACCCCGACGCCAACGCGCTGTGGACGACGGATATGCGCTTTCGGCTCGGTCCCACACTGCATCTGACTGAGACTTTGCGCGTCCACTCCGATATCGATTTTTTACACAACGTTTCCCTCGGCGCTGACCGGCGCCACCACTACTTCTTCGACGGACAACCCTCGGCAAATGACCGGCTCTTCGACAGCCGCTCCGGCAGTTTCGGGCCCGTTCATGTCCGCGAGGCCTACGGAGAAATCGACGCCTTTTTTGGCACCATCAGCGCCGGGCGAATGCTCGATGACTGGGGCCTGGGCATTTTTGCCAACGACGGCAAGTGCACCGACTGCGACTGGGGCGACCAGGTCGATCGCATCGCCTTTCAGACCGGCGTCTGGGAATTGAACGCTCGCCTCACCTACGATCTCGCCGACTCCGGCGTCGGTCCCGACACCTCGGGCTTCGATCACGGCTTTCCGCACCAACAGGGGCGACTCGACCACGCCCATCAGTGGACGGCAGCCCTCTTTCACAGCCCGGTCAGTCGCGAAGACCACGAGCAGCGGATCCATCAACTCCGCGGCGGAGATCCCGTCTACAACGGCGGGCTCTATTTCATGCACCGCATCCAAAACGGCCAATTCCCCGGCGAATTCAATGCCGACGATCCGGCCGATCCCGTCTACCGCGGCATGAAT
>CAYUPT010000328.1:0-5067 GCA_964446725.1 uncultured Bradymonadales bacterium
CGCTCGTAGACCTCGAGGTGGCGTTCCCAGCCGGCGGTATAGAGGGGGGTATCACCGTCGGCGCCGGAGTTTTCGATCAATTTCAGGGGCAGCAAGTCCTGGCGCATCGGCATATCGCCGGAGGCACTCCAGCCGGTCAGGCGCGCCGACATGGGGCTTCGAAACGACTCCGGCGACTCCAGGGCTCGCGGAACTTCGATCAGAATGCTGATGCCAGCCAGTACAAAGGTACCAATGGCGACGTGCCGGACCTTTTTCGTCGGCGCCGAGCGACCGAGTGCAAAGGAGAAAAACCGGCACGTAATCAGACTCGCCACGGGAATTCCGGTGGCCACCACCAGCACCGCAAAATCGATACCCATCGGCCGGGGGGTTCGAAATAAAACGGGGGTCACCATCAAGGCCGTCGCCAGGGCTGCACAACTGGTCGAAAGCCGCTGATCCGGGGAGTCGATGCCGCCAAAGGCCCACAGAATGCCGGCGCACAGGGCGGCGACAAAGGCGAGCGGAAGTTGCTCGAAGACCCAGGCGGCACCGGTGTAGATCGGCGGCCGCGCCGGCGGGTAAGTGTCGCCGCGAAAGACAAATTGCGTCGGCGACGTCTCCACAGCGAGCGCGAAATACTGGCCCAGTTGCTCAAACGGGGCCGGCCAGAATAGTGGGTAAAATAAGAGAAGACCCAGGGCGGCGATGGGTATGACCAGGCGGTCGATGGTCAACTTCGGGCCTGCGAAGAGGCCGCGGCCGCCGGCGGAGTACTGCATGGGTCCGATCAAGAGCTCGACGGCGAGCAGGATGGCGATGACCAGCGCCGTACCCGGCCACAACAAGACGCCGCAGGCCAACAGCGGAGCGCATACCAACGTCCGCAGCCACCACTTCCAGTCGTGGGCATGCCACACGTAAACCACGGCGAGCACGATCGGGATGACGGCAAAGGTCGGGTCCAGGCGAGTAAATGTGCCCAGCCAGGGAGCACAGGTCAGCATGAAAAATAGCGCCATCCAGCCGCCGACGGCGCCGGCGAGCTTTTGAGCGATGGCAAAGATGAGCGCCGTGCCCACAGCGCCGGCGGCCAGGGCACATCCAAAGAGCACCCATTCGACGTATCCGGCGGGCAGCAGCGCGTAAAACAACGCCGCGAAGACCTCCAAAAACCCGGCGGTCTGATGGGTCCAGTCCAGCGCCGAAGACGGGGCATCGGCGAATTCACGTCCCAGTCGGCGGGCCTCGCCCAGCCAGTCCATTGTGGAGGCGCCGATGCCGCGAAATCCGGAGACCACCATATAGGCCAGTGCGACCAGGCCCGCCGCAACCGGCGCCAGCCGTCCCCGGAATATGGAGTGGAGAGTCGTCATCGGGCGTCGAAGCGAAAGCAGGAGTGGCGGCGACCGATATCGTCGGCCGTGACCTCCACGACCAGTGGTTTGGGCTGCGCTGTTGCCGGCAGTCGAATCGATTGCCATCCGCGCCGGTCGTGGTGGCGGTGCGTTACGGAGTAACTGCCGACGCCGACCTCAAAATTGACGGGGATGCCGGTGCCGACGGCCTCGTCGCGAAGGGCGGTCTCCAGTACCAGTCGCTCTCCGTCGGGGCCCACAGTGTCCACATTGTCGAAGCCGATTCGCAGCGTCCGATCCTCGAGCGGATGGGCCCAGATGCACTCCGCATCGTCGCCGTCGACTGTTATCGTTCGATAGCCGACGCGGCTCCAATTGGCGTCGCCGCACTGGCGCGCTCCGGTGGCATCGGGCGGGCAGTTGCTTCGCTCTCCGTCGTCGTTTTTGGTCTCCACGGTAGCCATCGCGAAGATCGGTGTCGACGTGGGCTGCGATGGTTGCCAGACCGACCAGACTGACTCGTCGGCAATCCGTTGAAGGCCGGCGCGGTCGAATTTGGGATCCCAGGTGCCGAAACCAAATAGCGTCGTCTCCGGGGGCCAGTGTGTCAGGGGGGCGATGGCGGCGTCGATTTCGACTCGATGGCGCTCCAGAGCCGCCAGTGCCACCGGATCGTCGGCGACGATGATCGACGACTCGGCGGCGTCGATTTCACCGACAAACTCCTCGGAGGGCAATAAAAATGCCGGATGGCGGTCCAGATTAAAAAAGGCGATACTGACGATGGCCGACAGCAGTAGCCCGGCGAGCACGAAGACCGTGCGTCGTTCCCGGGGCGTATGCTCGGTTCGTTTCGTCATTGCCAGAAGCCCTGTCGCGGTTGCCAGCGATATCGCTCCAGATCACAACAATCGCCGTCGCCGAATTCAATCCCCTCATCCTCCAGTAGACGCCGCTGGAGTTCGGCGCGTTCGACGTCGCCTTTCGACGAGATCCCTCCGCTGGCGTTGATGATCCGATGCCACGGGATGGGGCGCTCGAGTTCCAGCGAGCGGCGCATCAAATTGCCGACGGCCCGCGCCGCCCGGGGACTTCCCGCGTAGGTCGCGATCTGGCCGTAGGTGGCCACGCATCCGCGCGGGACCTGACTGACGATCCAGTAGACCCGGTCCGAGAAGTCCCCGTCGGCGGGGCTCATTGAAATTCTCCCTCGTGGAGTTTGCGCAGTCGACCGACGGCCTCGTCCTTCGGAAAGGCGGCGACCAGCGAGAAGACCGACGGACTCGATGTGGCGCCGGTCAGGGCGATGCGACTGGGCTGGGCGAGATTGGCCAGACCGAGGTCGTATTCGTCGCCGACATCGTTGAAGACAGATCCGACGGTGTCCGAATTCCAGTCGTCGAGGGCTTCGAGGCCGTCGATGAGCGCGGCGATGGCATCGGCATTGTCGGCGTCGATCCACTGGTCGACGGCGTCTTCGTCGTAGTCAAAGTCGTCGCTAAAGAAGTAGGAGCTCTCGTCGGTCAACGCCACCAGGGTGTCGGCCCGGTCGCGCATCAGGTCCGTGACTTCCGTCAGATCGACGGCGCCGGTGTCGAAGCCGCGATCCTCCAAAAAGGGCTTCCAGCGATCGGCCAATTCTTCGGCGTCGAGCTTTTTCATCCACTCCGAATTGACCCAGCGCAATTTGTCCTCGTCGAATTCCGACGAGCTTTTGCCGACGGAGTCGAAGCTGAAGTACTCGACGAGTTCGTCGTGACTGAAAATCTCTTGGTCACCGTGGGACCAGCCCAGACGGCTGAGGTAGTTGATCAGCGCTTCCTGCAAGATGCCCTTGTCGCGGTAGTCCTGCGCCGATGCCGAGCCCTTTCGCTTGCTAAGCCCCTCCAGAAGCGGCAGATGACCGAAGGTCGGCGGCTCCTCGCCGAGTGCCTTGTAGACCGGCACCTGGCGAAAGGTGTTGTTGAGGTGATCGTCGCCGCGGATGACATGGGAGATATCCATGTCGATGTCGTCGATGACGACCACGAAATTGTAGGTCGGCGTGCCGTCGGTGCGCTGGATGATGAAGTCGTCGAGTTCTTCGACGTCGACGGTGACCTCGCCCTGGACCATGTCGTCGATGGTCACCGAGCCCTCCTGGGGCATCTTGATGCGGACGGTGTACGGTTCGCCCTCCGGGTGGTCGTCGCGGTCGCGCCACTTGCCGGAGTACTTCGGCTTGCGTCCCTCGGCGAGTGCCTTCTCGCGCATCTCTTCCAGTTCCTCGGGAGTGCAGTAGCAGCGGTACGCCCGACCCTCTTCCAGGAGCCTGTCGATATGCTCCTGGTACATGCCGAGTCGGTCGGTCTGAAACACCGGACCCTCGTCGGGGCTCATACCCAGCCAGTCCATGGCCTCGATGATCGATTCCGTAAATTCATCCGTGCTTCGCTCGCGGTCGGTGTCCTCGATGCGCAAAATGAAGGTGCCGTCCTGGTTGCGGGCAAAGAGGTAGTTGAACAGGGCGGTGCGGACACTGCCCATGTGGAGATGACCGGTATTGGATGGGGCGAAACGGACGCGTACGGACATAGTGAAATTCTCCGTCGGAGATCAGTGATTCAGTTGGGTGAGACGCCCGCAGAACGAGCGCGCGGGCTGCACGAGTGGAGTAGCACGCCGAAATTTGGACGGTCAAGGGTGAGCCGGCGGTGCTACCGGCGCAAGTGCGGGTCCGCCGGCCGTTTCGTTATTCAGCGCCAGATGGCCCGTCGAATGACGATTGGGACCCGGCGTCGAAACCGCCGCAACACTGGATGCGACACTTCGCGATCGCCTCCTCCAGTAACGACAGGGCATCTACCACTTCCGCCTGGCGCCGCTCCGGGATCTCGTCGAGCAGTTGGACAGCGATCTCCTCGGTGGCCGACCGAAGCTCCCGGGCTTTGGCTTCGCCGGCATCGGTCAGCACCAGTTGCAGCCGTCGTCGATCATCGGGATCGGGGCGCCGCTCCACCCACGATCGCTTCTCGAGTCCGTCGACGAGCCTCGTCGTCGCACTCGGCGACTTGCCCAGATAGTCCGCCAGCGTCGAGACCGCCGTCGTCGACCCGTGGAGCCGCTGCAAGGCCACGCACTGCGGGACTGTGACATCCCCGCAACAGACCGTATCTCGCTCCAATACTCCGAAATGACGACTGATGGCGACCAGTGTATCGGTAAACGCCTCCATCAGGGCCTCCGGGCCGAAAATCGAACACTCCAGATGCGCTCGCGCACCGCCTCGATCTGTTCATCGTCGAGCGTCTCGAAGGCCTCGCCGAGCACCGGGTCCTGAGACCAGCCGTCGACCAGTGGTGCGGCATCCGTTTTCTCCGCGGTGACATCGACGAATCCGGCCTCCTCGATGGCCCGGCGATAGTCGTCGATGAGCAGGGCACCACTGACACAGGCGACGTATCCCGCCTCGAGCTGGCGCACTTCCCGCGGAAGCTGTTGACTGAGGCAGATGTCCGACACCGCCAGCCGTCCGCCGGGCACCAGCACGCGATAGGCCTCGCGAAATACCCGGGGCTTTTCGGTGCTCAGGTTGATGACGCAATTCGACAATAGGGCATCCACGCTCTCGTCGACCACCGGGAGATCCTCGATATATCCACGGCGGAATTCGACGAATTGACTCACGCCGCGACGACTCGCAGCGTCGCGAGCTCGCCCCAACATCTCCGGCGTCATGTCGACTCCG
>CAYUPT010000329.1:0-5066 GCA_964446725.1 uncultured Bradymonadales bacterium
CCAAGTAGTATTAGATCGCGACGTGGCGGCGTCCACCGTCGACGGCAATGACCTCGCCGGTGATGTAGTCGGGACCGTCTAGCAGGAAGGCCACAGTCTCTGCGACGTCGTCGGGCCCGCCGGTCAGACCCATCGGGATCTTGTCGTCCAGCTCGTCGGCGATGTCGGCATCGTGGTCTTCGTTGAGTAACACCGTGCCGGGGGCGATGCCGTTGATGCGGATCTCCGGCGCCAGTTCGACGGACAGTACTTCGGTCATGTACTTCAGCGCCGCTTTGGTCATGCCGTAGGCCGAATAGTCGACCAGGGGGCGGGAGGCGAAGACGTCGACCATGTTGACCACACAGGCGCCGGGGCGGTCGGCGGCGCGTCTGGCGAATTGCTGGGTCAGAAAGTAGGGAGCGCGCAGATTGACGTCGAACAACTGGCTCCACTGGTCGCCGGTGACCTGACCGAAGGGCGTCTCACGCCAGATCGCGGCGTTGTTGACCAGAGCGTTGACAGGACCGATGGCGTCGTCGGCGCGTTCGACCAGGTCCGACATCTCGTCGAAGTCGGCCAGATCGGCCTGAAGAATTTCGCAGTCGACACCGCGGTCGCGGAAGTCGTCGCGCATCTGTCGGGCCGACTTCTCACTGGTTCGATAGTGAATTGCGACGTCGGCGCCGGATTCTGCGAGAAATTCGGCGATGGTCTTGCCGACACGGGCGGCGCCTCCGGTGATCAGGACGCGCCGGCTATTGCAATGGGAGCGAGTCATCGGGGGCCTGTTGGTGGTCAGTGGTCTCGTCGAGTTGTTCGATGAGGCGGTCGATTTCGCGAACGGCGTCGTCGATGGCGAGCCGGTTTTGAATCATGGTCAGCGTTCTGCGAAAGCGGGGTCGCAACGCGTCGGGTATATCGGAGGACAACTCCCGGAGGGCATCGACGATATCGGGGTCCGAAAAGAAGCCGAGGCCTCGAAGGGCGTAGGAGCGCTGCTGTACCGAGCGATCATCGTCGCCGGCGACGTCCAGCAGGATGTCCATGGCCTCCTCGGTGCGCGTCTTGCCCAGTGACATCAGAGCCAGACGGGCCAGTCGCTCTGCCTGTTGCGGGGCGTGATCGGAGAACGGCGGATACTGCTTGAGGGCAATGTCGCTCAGGACGAGGGTCGCCTCGTTCGGTTCGGCGTAGCCGAGCATCTGAACCAGCTGTTCGATGACGGAATCGGGGGCCGATTCGTCGCTTAACAGCGGTGTGATGCGCTCGACAGGCAGGGCGCGTTCGGCGCGGCGAAGTGCGCGAAGACCGGTTCGAGCAGGTCGCGCAGTCAGGTCGTCTTCGATGATCCCGGCGATGGCATCCAGTGCCTCCGGGTCGGGGGAGCGGGCCAGAAGTTGAAGCGCATTGTGCATCCCCTGCGGCCAGGCGCGATCGGAGAGGGCGTAGTCGATGACCCGGGAGGTCGCCTCGACGGCATCGTCGCGGTCGTTGAGTGTGGATACGGCGGCGATGCGCACGTCGGGAGACTCGTCGTCGAGCGCCCGCTCCAGATGACGTCGGGCCTCCTCACCGGGATAGCGCTCCAGGGCGCGGGCGGCGAAGGTCCGGATCAGCGGATCCGGGTCGGCGTGTAGTATTTGCTCGCCCAGCAGGGTGGGACCGTCGGGATGTGCGAAATAGCCGAGTGCTTCGATGGCCCGAATCCGGTGCGAGCGGCTGTTGCTATCGGAATAGATCTGGTGGAGGTCATCGACCCCGTCGATTTCGGCCTGTCCATCGGGAAAATGGCGCTTGCCGACGAAGACCAGGGCCGTCAGGGCGTCGAGGCCCGTTTCGTTGTCACCATTGGAAGCGGCGACAGAGACCAGCCGGGGGGCGACGGCGATGCCACCGTGGGAGATGGCCCGGATTCGTTCGGAGCGCAACATCGGGCTGCCCTGACCGAGGGCCGGCACCAGGCGCCGCAGATGGATGTCGGTCCCGACTCGGCCGATGGTCCGGACCAGGTCGATGCGTTTCCGGTCATCGTCCTCGATCTCGCTGAGCAACTCCAGCAGCGTGGGAGCTGCCAGCGAGCCGTGTTGCGCCATCGCCCGCTTGGTTCGGCGATAGTCGCCGTCGTTGGCCGAGACTCGTCGAAAGTGCTCGGCTAACACCGGAAGCGATTGTTCGTAGTCCAGACTGCCCAACAGCGAAATGATGCGAGTCCGCGTCGACTCGTCGGCGTCGTCGAGTTGTTCGGCGACGGCATCGATGATTGGACCGGGGATGAGATTGCCGAGGCGCACCAGCCGATCTCGACGCTCCGCGGAGTGTTCGCGGCCGATGGATTCCACGAGGCGCGAGGCCGTCTGGCGCTCGCTGTCGCCATCGACGGTGGAGTACAGCGAGATCTCGGAGATCGCCACGGAATGGCGCGGATCGACGTCGCGGTCCTGCGCATCGTCATCGTCGGAATCACGACCGGCGTCGGCGTCCAGTATCATCACCGACAGACAATCGGTCATCAGCGGTTCCGGAAACTCGATAAATACACCGCGGGCGGCTTCCAATTCGCCGAACTCGACGTCGGGAATGTCGACAACCATGCGGTGGCCGTCGCTCAGTGCCAGCAGTAGCTGTGTCGGTCGCCCGTAGCGTTCGAAGTGTTGCGCCGAGGCGCCGTGGCCGGGAACGATGCGCAGGCCGCGAAGGGCGGCAGCGGTGTTGACGCCGGCCGTGACATACTCGCCGATGCCCAGTTCGTCGGCACCCTCGATCCAGGGCGAGGTCGTATCCAGATCGCCCAGCATCAGCGGCCGGGGCACGGCGGCGCCGGCCGGGGCGCCCCGGATGTCGCTACTCGCCGAAAGCCAGGTGAAGTAATCCTCGGTCAATGGATTGGGAAGCGGACTATCGGGCAGTTGAGCCGCCACAATCGACACATCGCCGGTGTCGATGTCGATGTCGGCGCCCGGCATAAATCGGCCGGTTCGGCTGTCGAAGGTCTGATATCCCCGGGATTCGTCATCGCGCAGCCCGCAGAAGTCGAGTCGCTGGCGCTCGTCGCGCCGCGTCAGCGTTGGGGTTCCGTCGATGTCTTCGATGGCAATGGTGGTCCCACCGTCCAGTTCGGTCTGTTCACCACGGGCGATGAGGCTGCAGCTAAATTGTGATGCGCCGTCTCGCTCGGTGAGATAGAACGCCAACTGAAACGACGGCGGGTCGAGTGGGCCGTCGTCGGGCGATGATCGAACATCGAGCAGTACGATATGGCCGCCGCCGTCGTCGGGCAGGTATTCGAGGTCGTATTCATAGTGGTCCTCGCCGGCCTCCCGGGGCAGCGTGCTTCGGCAGATGGCATCGCCGGATTGTCGCGATGTGTGGGCTGTGACATTCCAGATCTGGCGCGCTGACTCGTCGCTGCGGCCGACCTGAAATCGGATGTCCGGCGTCTGCGCAGTAAGCGACAATGTCTCCTGGTATCGGAGCGGGCCATCGGTCTCGCTCTGGGCCGAAGCAACGCCGGGGAGCAGTGTCAAAACGCCAATGGCGACCGCCGCAACAGCGGCAATGGTGGCTGGTCCGGAAAGCTCAGTCGCGAAGTTCGTCATGTCGTCTCAGATAGCTGGCGGGGCTGGGGCGTCGGCCCGAGGCCTTGAATTCGAGATAATCGTCGAAGATTTCGCGGTGGTCGAAGACGAGATTGGATGGTGGCTGGTCGATGTCGAAGAGGCGAGCCCGTCGAGCATCGTCGCCGCCCGACGGTGTGGCGTCGGCGGTGGCTATAAATACCACGGACAAATTGTGCTGGCGAGGATCGCGGCCCGGCCGGGAGTAGACGTAGAGCAGCTCGCCGAGATCGACGACGAGACCGGTCTCCTCGGCGGCTTCGCGCATCGCGGCGCGCTCCACGCTTTCACCGCGGTCGACGAACCCGCCGGGAAGTGCCCAGCCGTGCGGTTCGTTGCGGCGCTCAATCCAGACGATGCGGTCGTCGACTTCGATAATAATATCGACCGTCGGTGATGGATTTCTGGGGTCGTTCATCGTTGAATTCGGCACCTGGCGAGAGGAATTTTTGACACGTCGGTCACGGCCGCTTACCGTCGACATCGGCGGCGTGGTGCCGCGACGAATTCGCATCCTGAAGACCGAACCATTGTTGATGACTCGAGGTAGCTATGAAAGCGGTTAGTCCCGACGAGCCAGCGATCATTCTGGCCAGTGGTTCACCGCGGCGCCGCCAACTGGTCGGTCGCATCGGATTCGAGCCCCGGGTGCACGTCAGTCAGATCCCCGAAGAACACCGATCCGGAGAGTCGCCCGGAGACTACGCACGTCGACTGGCCGCCCAAAAGGCCCGCGACGTCGAATCATCTCTGGAAGCTAATCACGAACTTCCCGGATGGATCTTATCGGCGGATACGATTGTCGTCCATGACGGCGATATTCTCGAAAAGCCCGACGATCCCGCCGATGCCCGGGCGATGCTGTCGCGGATGTCCGGCGAGCGCCACGACGTCATCACGGCCTTTTGCTGGCGCTTTAGGGCCCCCGGCGCCGATGTGGGCCAGCGGCTCGAGGAGGTCGTCGAGGTTCGGGCCTCGGTGTGGCTTCGCGAACTCGATGAGGACATGATTACGCGCTACGTCGATACCGGAGAGCCCATGGACAAGGCCGGAAGCTACGGCATCCAGGATGTCGGCGGTGTGTTGGTGCGCCGGCTCGAGGGCTCCTATTTTTGCATCGTCGGCCTGCCGGTCTGCGAAGTCGTGGAGACGCTGCAGTCGATGGGCGGGCTGAAATCGTACCCGTTTAGCCCCGAGTTTTGAATCGCTGTTGGAGTTTGATGTGAGCAGTACTGACGACCAATACGCCCCGGAAACTCTTCGCGAGCGACTTCGCGATGTTCGACGCCGCATCGATCGCGCCGTTGAGCAGCGAAAATACGGCGACGGCGACGTGGAACTCATTGCCGTCAGCAAGACCCATCCCGTGGAGGCCATCGAAACCCTCTACGACAGCGGCGTCCGAAGCTTCGGCGCCTCCTACGTTCAGGAATGGGAAGACAAGGTCGACGAATTGCCCGACAATATCCG
>CAYUPT010000330.1:0-807 GCA_964446725.1 uncultured Bradymonadales bacterium
GGACCGAATTCCCACATCGGAATCGGGTCCGGCATCTTCGCTTCGTCGCTATCGGTGGCTCCCGAGCGGGTGATGTCGAGGGCAAAATAGCCGTTGCCGGCAAGGCCCATTCCCTGCACCAGGACGGTGCGCCACTGAGCGGCTCCCGGCACGTCATTGCCGGAGGGACAGACCCGCGAATTCGCCGACCACGGGCCGCCGCCCTGACAGAGTCGAATATCGGTGACGACCGGCGAGCCGTCCATCAATCCGTCGAGCGTACTGCCGTCCTGGGCGTCGAATAAATTGCGGTGGACCAGTTGCGGCACGTAGGCCCAGGCCTCGCGCTGGTCCGCAGCGTCTCCACGCTCCGAGCCCCCGTCGTGCATCCTGCCATCCGCTTCATTGATTTCGGTCTGCACCATGACATTATTCGGCTCGCCGGTGTGAATAGCCCGGAGTTGTCCGTCGACGGTCGAAGTGTAGGTCATCGTCGGCCGCTGATCGTGAGCTCGTCGAAACTGGCGATAGCTGTCGATCGGCAGATCCAGATCCGGCGGTCCGACCGTGACCGGGTTGGAGCGCGAGATTGGACCGAGGACGCGATCTTGTCGGTCCTCGATAAGCCCGCGGTAGACCTCAAACATCTGCTCGAACATCTCCTCGTCGTCACCGACCCCACTGACATTCCAGTAGTCGTAGAAATTATCATCATCCTCGACGCCGAGGTCGTCAAAGGTTGAGCGAATCGTCGTGGCATCAAAGGAGACACGAGTATTGCGGTTATCAAATGCCTCGGCATCGAGGCCGGTGATATTGAACTCACCG
>CAYUPT010000330.1:817-5063 GCA_964446725.1 uncultured Bradymonadales bacterium
TGGTATCCTGAAGAGTGTAGGTGTAGTTCAGGAACTTCCCGGCCGGCCCGCCGTCGTTACCCAGCAAGTCGGTGTCATCGTCGCCCGGGTCTTCATAACGGACCAGGAACTCAGGCACTGAGGTAAAGACGCGCCGCCGATCACCGTCGACTTCACCGCCTTCACCGGGGTCGTCACTGTTGGCATGGACGTTTTCTCGCAAACGCAACATGTCCTCGTGTAGGCAACGCAGGTCGTCGTCATCGCAGTCGTCGACATCTTCGGATGTCAGAGCTCCCTGGTCGCATGTCAGCAACTGGCGATTGAGCAATCCCTTGTAGTGGTTATTACCGCTGGTGACCTCGAAGCCCGAGAAGATGCGATATTGGCCCTGCTCGACCGTCGGATGGTCGAGGTAACTGGTCATCGACGGAGCGGTCTGGGCGGACAGTCCCGACATTCCCGCGATCTCGGTAAAGATCATCCAGAACGCATCGCGGACCGCCTCCCGACTATTATCGGTCAGCACCAGGGCAGGTGCCCAACAGTCGAATTCCGTGGCTCCCTCTTCGGGGGGCATAAATCCCCACGCGTTCTGCTGTGAGCTTTCCGGGACCTGCGGCACCAGACAGACTTGGTCGGGGTCATCGAGGTCGCACTGACCATCTTCTTCGTGCTCCGGCCCGGTTCGATAGCCTTCGGCAACCATATCCGGCGGCAGGTAGTACTGCGCACAGGTTCGACCGGCGCTGGCCATGGCACCCACCTTTTCGAGAGCTCGCTCGCGCAGATCGCTCTCCTCTTGTTCATCTTCGGGGCCGGCGAGCTGGATCTGGTCTTCGATATTGGCGCCCACGATGTGTACTCGCGGCAAGAACTCCGGCGCCACGTCGCCGCCCATCACGCCGGACTCGACGGCATCGAGCATCTCGCCGATGGCATCCTCTGCGGGGATATACGGGAAGCGATCTTCGTCGAAGCCGCCGGCTCCAAACTCCAGTTGTGCATAACCGAGTTCGTCGCCGGCGCCTCCTGCGGCCTCCGGCTGCGGCACGCCGTCGGTAAACAGGACCGCGTGGCGTGCGCGACAACTGGCGTAGGGATCGCCTTCGGGCGGCGTCGGATTCGCATCGGTCACGTCTTGCTGCTGTGTATTGGGGTTGCTGAAGTTATTATCGTCGACATCTTCCAGACTGTTGTACTGGCCATCGACATAAAACCGGTGAAGGTCGTGAAACACCGGCCCAAAGGGACTTCCTCCGCCCATCGGCTGGCGATGCATGGGATATTCAAACATGCTGACATCGTCCTCGAGTTCCTCACCATCGTCGAGGACATCGTCGATGCCGAGAATATTGTCGTCTTCGTCCTGGTCGTGGATCAAAAAGCCGGCGTCGAGGATCGCCTCCTGGACGTAGTTTGAGACTTCCGTCAAATCCCCATCGTCAATCTTGTAGTCGCGGGGCCCGATATATCGAAACAAGCCCGTTTGATGGCAGTCGAGCCCCGATTCCGTCAGACACCGAGTATTGAGATTATTGTAGCCTTGAGCGTTTTGTTCGGCGAGTAGATCGCTGGCCATGATGTCATTGATCGGATACTCCCAGTCGGTGTAGGTGGAACCGTCGAAGGGAAATCCGTCGACGCTGGCCGCCGAGAAAATAGCTGTCGAACCGAGTAGATCGAGCAATCCGTCGTCGCGCTGGTTGTCGTAGACTTCCTGGAAGTGGGGAATCGAGTCGCGGTGATCGATAAACTTCGCGAACTCATCGGCGCCGTCGCCGGCGCACTGACCGTTGTCATCGACTTCCGCACAACAGATCTGCTCCTCGTTGAGGGCATCCCGAAAGCGGGGAACGAACCAGCAGCCGGGCCCTTCCTCCCCACCCAATTCCATACCGCCGGTCAAAATCTGCTTGATCTGGATGTGGCGCGGCGAATTGGCGTCATCGAGACGCATATTCGGATTGCCGGCCATCATCGTCATCACATCGAGCATACCGTCATCATCCCACAGACCCTGGCTTTCACTGGGATGCGGCCAGTCGAAAAACTCGCAGTCCTGCGGGACCTGACCGGGCGGAATCCCCGGCGGACCTCCCCCTTCCCAGGGGGTGCCAGCCGGACAACTTTCGGAAGCCGGCCGTTGATATTCACCACACGTCGCCTCCGTGCCGCCGAACTCGATGGGGTGCCACACCGCGCAGGGACCGACGGTCCGAATATAGTCATCGCTGTCGACGGGCTGCAGTGACTGGCCGTCGTAGCGACGGGAGCCGGGCAGGTTGAGCTCCTCTCCCGGAGCCCACTCCTCGATGTGGCGCGATGAGTCGGGGGCGTCACTATCACTGAGATAGGGGTAGTCTCCGAGACCGCCTTCGGCGTACTGCATACTCGAGGACGTCCCGAAGAGAACGGTGACCACCGGCGGCTGGGTCACCCCGACATCAGCCGCCGACTGCGACTGCGCCATCTGGGGCATCACAAAGGCCGCAATACCTGCGCAGACCAGTATTGTCTTTAACCATCGCCGACTCGGCGTCGTATGATCATCCATGGGCTTGCCCTGTGTCGTTGATTTATTCGTCATCATCTGCGCTCCCGGACCAGATTCGACTGGCTCGTGGGTTATTCACTGAAATGGAGTCATCAATTGCATTCGACGGGACCGATCATCGAGTGCGAGACATTGCGCCCCAGTGCTCTATTTCGCTGGGCGCGAGCGTCGGCGTCTGCATTGTCATCATCAAAATTGGCGGTGCCGATATCGGCCCGGGATCCGATGGTGACTCGGATAAAGCAATATTCGTCGCCAAATCCCGGAGCCCGGGGACCGAGGACCGGATCGCGCACGATGTACTGGTAGGACGTATCGTAGGCATCGTCACTGGCGACGGCGCCAAAGTGTTCGCCGTCCAACACCTTGCCGCCGGCCCCGGCGCCCATCGAGAAGTTGGCGGAATTGTTTCCGACATCGCCCGAATCAGAGCTAAACAACACGTATCCTCCGCGACGCAAAAACCCATCCTGGCTATGGCGCTCATCGGCGTCCTGGATGTCGGCCCCCATCACGCCGCCGGCCTGAGACGTCATCTGGGCGTGATAGGCCGAAGCCTGACGTCCACTGCGAGCGGTGCCGAGCTGGTTGATGCCGTCGGACAAGGCCATTGTCTGGGTCTGGAGTCGTTGCATACCGGCCATTGTCGTGGAGTCCGTCGTCGCCTTCATGGCCACCAGACCCAGGCCGGACAATACCAGCATGATCAACAGCGCCAGCACCAGTGCTGCGCCGCGCTCTGTGTTGTTGGTTCGTCGCCTCATCGCCACTTCCTCAGTTGGTGAGATTGCGCATCGAGAAGTTCGTCAATTCCACGGCTCCCTGAACGGTGACCACCGACGCCGCGCCCTCGGTCGCTTCCGACAGCTCGAAGGTCCGCATCTGTCCTTCCTGTTGCTCAAACCCCTGCCAGCTATCTCCGGCCAGCGTCAGATGCGGCTGATTGGAGTTTTCGCGGTCGGTGCGCGTCGACAGCCGGATATGGGCCGTCCTGGCTCGATGAGGCTGGCCGTTGCGGACGCAGTCGTCGGTATCGACATCCCACTCGTCTTGCCAGTTGACATTGCGCAGCGCCAACTCGGTGCCCTCGGCGCAGTCAAACCACACCCGGAAGTCGACCACATTTTCGGCGACCACAAATAGGGGACTATCATCGACCACTAATGAACTATTGTCGGCCGGGTTGCCCGGATCGCTGATCAACTCCGTGGCATCGATCCGCCGGCGCACCAGTTGCAGATTGGTGGGGTCTTGGGGGTCCTGGCGAACGTGATACCAGTAGGCGTCGAGAACGGCGGCATCAAAGCTGACGTCGTCTTCGGTGGTCCGCTCGAAGCCTCCGGGCTCGTCGCCGGTGCGAAAATGAAGGTCTTCGACTTCGATACCCATCGCCCGGCCGCCGGTGCTCTCCCCGGCCGCTCCCTGGGTTTCGCTATCATCGAACGTCACATTGGCAATGGGCACAATCTGAGAATAGCCGCGACTGTCGGTGACTCTAAGCAATCGGTTCTCCATGACATCGTTGAGATAGCCCTCCAGATCGCCGAGGTCGTCCTGGGTGACGCCGTCGACTATTCCGGTGTCGAAGGGATCGTAGTTGAGAAATCGCTGCATGCCCCGCTCGGTACTCTCGACGACCAATTCTGGATCGTCGTCAAGATTCCCGGTTTGCGGAAAACTGACGAAAAAACTCGCCGGCACGTCGTAGGC
>CAYUPT010000331.1:0-5062 GCA_964446725.1 uncultured Bradymonadales bacterium
ACGCACGGCGAGCGACTCTCTTGTCCAATTCGTATTCGTACCGAAGTGGTTTGCCGAACCGCTGCGACACGTGACGAGACCCGGCTCTCCTTACAACGCCTCTCTCCTGTGGTACTTTCGCCGTACTCAGCGTACCTGACGAGAGTCCGTCGATGACCATCGACTTCCAACCCGGCCGGGGCGACAACAACCGAGAACCGACGCGCCAGCTCGATATCGAGCGCATCGACGGCGACTCGTCGACGAACCAGCCCGATGTCGTCGCCGTCGAACAACCCCTCGAGATCCGGCTCCAGTACACACTGCTCGACCGCCGTGCCGAACGGAGTCTGTCGGTCACGATGCGCACACCGGGCGCCGACCGCCGACTCGCCGCCGGATTTTTGTACGGCGAGGGGATCGTCAGTCGACTCGACGACATCGACCGCGTCACCGACGGAAGTGACGCCGATGGTCCCGACGGCCACAACGTCGTCACCGTCAGCGTCGGCCCCGAGGTCGATGTCGACGTCGCCTCCGTCCAGCGAAATTTCTACACCACCTCCAGTTGCGGCGTCTGCGGCAAGGGCTCACTCGAAGCCCTGGAGGTCGATCAGTGCTCTCGACTCGACACCACCGATTTTACGGTCGGAGCCGACGTTATCCGGCGGCTTCCCGACAACCTTCGCGGCGCCCAGCCCCTTTTCGACGACACCGGCGGCATTCACGCCGCCGGTCTCTTCAATCCCGACGGCGAGTTGTTGGAGTTGTGCGAGGATGTCGGCCGCCACAATGCCCTCGACAAACTCGTCGGCGCCCGACTGCTCGCCGGTAGACTCCCCGCAGACGAGACCATCGCCGTCCTCAGCGGCCGCGCCAGTTTTGAACTCCTCCAGAAGGCGCTTCGCGCCCGGATTTCCGTCGTCGTCGCCGTCGGCGCCCCGTCGAGTCTCGCCGTCGAACTGGCGCGCCACTTCGGGATCACCCTCGTCGGCTTCGCCCGCAAGCAGCGATGTAACGTCTATGCCCATCCCGAACGCATTTCGACCCCGTAGATCATCCGCACGTTCGATGGCTCGATTCCATCGACACCACCGAACCCACCGAGTCCCATGTCACAAGACGACAGACCCGATCCGATCGTCAAAAACGATGACGAGGACCTGCGCCTGACCGAGCCCCGGGACGTCGCCGGAGGCCCGACGGCCGTCTTCGAGAGCATGCGCCATGCCCGCAAAAAGATGGGGGCTCTCCGGGGAACCCGAACCCTCCTGAAACTCAACAAAATCGACGGCTTCGACTGCCCCGGTTGCGCCTGGCCCGATCCCGACGACCGGGCCCCTGCCGAGTTCTGCGAAAACGGCGCCAAGGCCGTCGCCGACGAGGCGACGACCGAGACCATCGGCGCCGAATTCTTCGCCGAACACTCGATCTCGGAACTGATGGACAAGTCGGGCCGCTGGCTCAATGCTCAGGGTCGACTGACCGAACCGCTGGTCCGCCGGAGCGGACGCGACTACTATGAGCCGATCTCCTGGGAGGAGGCCTTCGAACTCGTCGGCGACGAACTCCGACAGCTCGAGACCGCCGACGACGCCATCTTCTACACCTCCGGGCGCACCAGCAACGAGGCGGCGTTTCTGTACCAGCTCTTTGCCCGGGAGTTCGGGACCAACACCCTGCCCGACTGCTCGAACATGTGCCACGAATCGAGTGGCGTCGGTCTCTCGGAGGTCATCGGCATCGGCAAGGGAACGGTGCTTCTCGAGGATTTCGACCGGGCCGACGCCATCTTCGTCATCGGCCAAAATCCGGGGACAAACCACCCGCGGATGATGACCGCCCTCCAGAAAGCGGCCCGCAACGGGGCGACCATCGTCAGCATCAATCCCCAGAAAGAGACGGGCCTCAGCCGGTTCAAACATCCCCAAGAAGTCGGCGGTTGGGTCGGCAGTGGCACCCCGCTGGCGAGTCTCTTTTTGCAGGTCCGGATCAACGGCGACGTCGCCCTCCTCAAAGGGATCATGAAGGCGATGCTCGAGCGCGACGACGAGACCGGGGAGGTCCTGGCCCGGGATTTCATCGACGAGCGCACCGACGGATTCGACGCCTTCGCCGACGATCTCCGCGCAAGCTCCTGGGACGAGATCGTCGACAACAGCGGCATCGAACGCGACCGGATCGAACAGGCCGCCGACATCGCCGCCGATGCCGACCGGATGATCTGCTGCTGGGCCATGGGCCTGACCCAGCACAAAAACGGCGTCGCCAACATTCAGGAAGTCGTCAATCTCCTGCTGATGGGAGGCCACTTCGGACGGCCCGGTGCCGGGGCCTGTCCGGTCCGTGGCCACTCCAATGTCCAGGGCGACCGGACCGTCGGCATCTGGGACAAACCGACCGACGGGTTTCTCGACCGCCTCCAGCAGACCTTTGGATTCGAACCACCCCGTGAACACGGTCTCGACACCGTCCACGCCCTCGAGGCGATGCACGACGGCGACGCCGCGGTATTTGTCGGCATGGGGGGCAACTTTTTGTCGGCGACACCGGACACCGACTACACCGCCGCAGCACTCCGAAACTGCAGCCTCACCGTCCAGATCTCGACCAAACTCAACCGGGGCCACCTGGTCACCGGCGACCGGGCCCTGATTTTGCCCTGTCTCGGCCGGACCGAAATCGACGAACAGGCCTCGGGACGACAATTCGTCACCGTCGAAAACTCGATGGGCATCGTCCATACCTCCGAGGGCGGACTTGAGCCGGCCGCCGACACTTTGTTGAGCGAGCCCGCCATCGTCGCCGGAATCGCCGAAGCCACACTCGGCGAACAGACCCGTATCCCCTGGCGAGATTTCATCGACGACTACGACCGCATCCGCGACGCCATCGAGGAGGTGATCGACGGCTTCGACGACTACAACCGGCGGGTTCGACAACCCGGCGGATTCGCCCTCCCCAATCCGGTGCGCGACGGCGAGTTCGCCACCGACGACGGGACCGCGAAGTTTACGGTCCATCCGATTCCGGACCACGATCTCGGCGACGACGAGTACCTGATGATGACGATCCGGAGCCACGACCAGTTCAACACCACCATCTACACCAACGACGACCGCTATCGGGGCATCGAAAACGCACGCCGCATCGTCATGCTCCACGAAAAAGATATCGAACGAGAAGGCCTCGCCCCCGGCGACTGCGTCGACCTGATCAGCGAGTACGACGGCACCGAACGCATCGCCCCCGACTTTCGGGTCGTCCCCTACGATCTCCCTCGAAAAAGCGCTGGCACCTACTTTCCGGAGGCCAACGTACTGGTTCCCGTCGACGAATACGCCGACAAAAGCCACACCCCGGCCTCCAAATCGATTGCAATCCGACTGCGGCCCAGTGAGTGACATCGCACCACCGCGACGTCGACGCCCCAATCTTTTGCGAGGCTTTTATGGGTGATGACAATAACCGCGATGAACTCGAGCAGCGCCTGGAGCGCCTCGAAGACAGCCTGGAGCGCATCGAGGAAAATCTCGATGCCGTCGTCGACGCCGTCTCCAGTGAACCTCGTGAGACGTCGGAACAATCGCCGTCGCCACCGCTCCCGGATCATCCGTCGCCGGCCGAAACCGATGGCGATACCCACACCGGCGGCGACTCGACAACTTCGACGCAAGAGCCTCCAATAGATCCCCCCGCTGGCACGCCCTCCCCCGAAACGAGCATACCGACCACCGGCGGCGGCACATCCCGGAAACGGGCCTCGAGTGACATCGACGGGTTCGATGGCGCCGACGGCTCGGTCGACGGCTCCAGCCCGCGTCCGACGCCGCCCGATAAACAGCAATCATCGCTGGAATCCGATTTCTCGGACTGGCTTCAGGTCGAGGAGTGGGTCGACAAAATCGGGGTCGGGCTGCTGTTGCTGGGCCTGGCGTTTTTGTACCGGCTCTCCGTCGAACAGGGATTGATCACGCCGGCGGTCCGCGTCGGCTTTGGTTTGGCTATCGGCGTCGGACTCGGCATTGCCGGCTGGCGCGTTCGCTCCAGCCGACTTCGCCTCAGCCAGATCCTCGTCGGTGCCGCCAGCGTGACCTTCTATGTGTCGTTATTTGCGGCCTACCAGATGTACGACCTGCTTCCCTACGCGGTGAGCTTCGGAGCGATGACCGCCGTCGTTATGGCCACCTTTATTCTGGCCCATGCCATTCGCGATCCGGCGCTGGCCGTCGTCGGTGCCATCGGCGGCTTTGCCACCCCGCTGCTGTTGACCTCCGACGGCAGTATTCCGGGGTTGATGACCTACAATGCGATTCTGGTACTGGGGATGACGGCCATCTACGTCGCCCGCGGCTGGCGTCACATCCTGATGTTGACCGCCCTCGGCAGCTGGGCCTTTGTCATCTACGCTGCATTTTCCGTCTTTTTGGCCCCGTCGGCCGGAGACGTCATCGTCGGAAATGCGGAGCCACTCGACGGACCGGAGCCGCTGTTTGCCCAGGTCAGCCTGCTGATCACCTGGTTTTGCGTGGGCATCGTCCCCACCGTTCGCTCCTGGCTGTGGGCCGGAGAACAACAGGACCCGGAGGCGATCCCGACGTTGGTTCCCGGCCTTCTGGCCTTTGCCTCCGGAGTCTTCGGCTTTGTGCTAACTCTGGCGATCTGGGATGTCCCGAGCCTGTTGTGGGCACTGCTCGGGCTGGGACTGGCCGGTGCATACGCCGGGGCATCCGTGGTGTTGGCACAGCGCTTTGAGCGCGGGCTGGCGACGACCCATCGATTGCTGGCGGTCATCTTTCTTTTCATCGGATGCATCGAAGCCGCCCCCGATGGCTACCACTGGCTGTTGATGGCATTTGCTCTGGTCATCGCCCATCTCTTCGCGATCCGGTGCTCCGATCGGGCCGTCACTGCGCTTTCGCACCTGTTGACGATTCCCGTCGTCTACGGATTGATACAGCGACTCGATGACGCCGCCACATCCACCGACGCCGCCCTGCCCTTTGTCAATGCCAATGGCCTGGAGACAGCGGCGATCATCGGCTTTCTATTCGCCGCCTCCGGGCTCATTGAGCGCCTTCTC
>CAYUPT010000332.1:0-5045 GCA_964446725.1 uncultured Bradymonadales bacterium
CCGACGCTCGGAGGGGCGTCTGCAGCTACCACACAGCTCCAACACCCCATCCTCTTTTTGTGAATTCTCGCTTCACGCAGTCGCCCCTCTGTCTTCGCCTGACGGCTCAGACATCTCCCCGATCGAGTCGGGGAGAGGCGTGGTTATGATGGGTTTCGCCCCTCTGTCTTCGCCTATCGGCTCAGAAACTCATTTCACTGCCCCCTCCCCAGAGCACGATTTGCTTTACGAGTCTTCGGCTCGACCTCCACCCATTCGGCCATATTAAGGAGGTGGCGGAGCGAGCGGATGCGAGCGAAGTCGGAGGGGGCGGCGTGAACCTTACACCCGAGTCGGCGGCCGGTTTTGAGAGGGTTCGGGCGTCGGCGAGGGGTCGCCGTCATCGGTCGACGGCGCGGTGCCCTCGATGATGTCATGGATGCGCCGGCGAAGTGTCTGCGCGAAGGCCTCGTCGTCTTCGGAGGCCAGAAGGGTCAACAGCGCCTCCAGTTGTTCGGAGCTGTCGACGTCGATGACCAGTCGATTGCCGTCGACATCGGCGACCAATCCGCCGTCGGCGTTGAGCGGGGAGCGCTGTTGGACGGGACGGCAGGTCTCGACGAGGTGTTCGAGAAGCTCTGTGCGCCGGCCGGGCTGGCCGTGCTGGAGCCAGGCGTCGATGCGGCGAAGGTCAATGATAAACGGGCGGTCGACGTCGATGTCCGGCGACTGGCGAGCCGCCGAC
This sequence comes from uncultured Bradymonadales bacterium, assembly GCA_964446725.1. Lineage (GTDB taxonomy): Bacteria > Myxococcota_A > Bradymonadia > Bradymonadales > Bradymonadaceae > SLJM01. The sequence goes on from CAYUPT010000332.1 coordinate 725, forward strand.
AGGGCGACGACCAGAATCGATAGGAGCTGTCTGGGCGACCAGGATTCGACAAAGGAAGCTCCCACAAGTCGGGCGTGGCCGATGAGATGGGTGGCGGCGTCGAGTTCCGGCGCCGGTGTGTCGGGATCGACGAGTCCGCGAGCGGTTTCAAAGAGGTCGTCGTCCGGCCGCGGTGCACTTCCGGGAGGACCCGAGCAGTGGCCGGAGCGCCAGCCGCCGGCGAGTCGGGCCAGGCGGTCCGCCAGAAGGGTCCGCGGCGGTGAACTGCGCCACCGGGTGCGCTCGTAGCGGTGCAGGTCGGCGTCCTGGTCGCCGAGTCCCTCGCGCTGGCCGGCGAGGGCAAATTCTTTGAGTTCGTCTTCGATATCCATGATGGCGCGGCGGATGCCGTCGTCGACGACGGTCTGATCGTCGCCGGCGAGGTCGCAGATATCGATGAGATGCAGCGAGTAGTGGGCGAAGTTCGTGGCCTCGCGAAGCGAAAAGCCCCGGGACTCCGAAAATTCGACGCAGCGCCCGCGCAGAAACTCGATCCAGCAGCTCAGGGACTCCAGCGGCGCCGTACCGCGAAGATGTTCGACGGGGTGGTGGCGGACATCGATGAGAGCCAGCGTCAGTTGCAGAAGCGCCGGGTCGTCGGCAAAGACCGTAAAGCCCGTCAGAAAGCGGCGCAGGCGCCGATTCGATACCGGTGCAGCGTCGGCGGTGGGAGCGAAAGCAAGGGCGGCCCGGATGGCGTACAACAGGTCGTGGCGCATCAGGTGGGTCGCCAGACTCTGTTCAAATTGCCGAGAGCGCTCGTCGAGCATCGCCAATTCGACGGGAACGGTCTCAAAGCCGGTATTCTCAAAGCGGGCCAGCACTTCCAGTGGAGCCGACGGGGCGTCGATGGGCCAGTCGGGCAATACATCGGCAAAGGGGCCGTCGCCGTCGGAATTGTCGTCGGCGCGAACCTCCAGTGCGGTGGCCAGCAGGCCCGTATCGTCGATCAGCGCGTCGCGGCAGTCCGCCGGTGTACAGCGGGCGACGGCGTCGATGCGCCGGTCGTGGTCGAAGATGTCGGTCAGGGCTCTGGCGCGCCGGTCGACCCGTGCGGTGGGGGCGTCGTCGGGGTCGCGCCTAATATTGGAGGTGGCATCGCCATCGACGCGGGCCAGTCGGCGGCGAAGACTGGAGCTGCCGAGTCGTCGGACCAGGTCGTGAGACTCGATGGTCTCGACGAGTGTGTCGACCGAGGTCTGACCGCCCTGCCACTGCAAAAAAATGCCGAGCCAGGGAAGGGCGCGGCCGGCGGCAATGACGGTCTCCTCGCCGGCCTCGGTCGCCAGATTCAGGGCGCCAATCGCCAGATGGCGAAGCGAGGGCTCGTGGTCGGCGGCGCCGTCGTCGATGGTCTCGACGAGGCGCATCAGCAGACTGGAAGTGTGGTCGCGTCGGGAAGTGTCAGTCATGGAGATCACCGTCCGTGGTACATCGCCGCAGGTGTCGGCGCTTCGGAGCTGTCGACCACAACGCCTGGCGGCGGTGCGGTTGTTCCAATCGACAGCCCGAGGTCCTGCTGGATTTCTCCGCCCGGAGGCTCGTCCTTGAGCCGCCTGCGTGGGTGCGGAGAGTATTCTAATTACAGGAGGTTAGAGATTTTGAGCGGCGAGGGCAAGCACGGTGGTCAGGGGGGCTGATATCGAGTGGCCAACGCGTACCATGGCAGTGGAGTGGACGTATTCCAATCGATGCCGGTCCCGGCCGCCATAAGCCGGTTCTGAGGTTGGAACGCCGATTGCAGCTACTGTTGGAGCAGAAGATTCTACCCGGACCGTGGATGATACGAAAATCACGTCCAACCAAGGAGCACGCGATGAGAACACAGACCTCGATCATATTGCTCAGTCTAGCTGTGACGACCGGCGTTGCCATGGGCTGCGGACCCGACGGCGAGCCGACGCAGCGCCAGGCGGAGGCCGTCGATCACGCCGAAGTCCAGCAGGGCATTACCGACCACAGCCAGGCCGCCGTCGATGCCATCATCGACGGGCTGGCACTTTTGGAGTCGGCGCAGATGTACGACGAATACGCCGGCGGCGGAGACTGCGTCGGAGTTCCGGAAGACGACGGCGAGTTCGGCGAGCCCTCCGACGGCGGTGACTACGAATGTCCGTCGACTGCGGAACCATCCGAGCAGTTGAATGACGAATTTGACGCCGTCGCCGATATGCTCGAGGAGCGGATCTTCACGGAGGCCAATGTGGAGGTCGAAGAGGGCGATGCCGTCGTCTATCTTCTGGCCGGCGATGTGGTCTGCGACGAGGACGACTTCCAGACGCCGGTTTCCGTTGTCGACCCCGATGGCGACGAGCCGGAAAGCGAAGACGAATACGATGAGGAGGCCTATCAAGAGTGCGTCGATGGCGTCGACGACCTCGAGTTGCGCTTGAAGGCCGCCAAATACTCCGGCGATACCTTCGAGATCGACGTGATGGTCGGCCCCGACGAGGTTCATCCACTAACACTTGTCTTCTCGACGAGCGAAGTCAGCGCCACGGCGACGCTGGGAGCGATGGAACCGGCGGCCGAACACATCGCCGATGTCGCCGGAGAAGATGTCGGGGCATTCCCCGATCAACTCAGCGGCCAGCTCAAGGCCGGCTACTATCTGCAGGGCAGCGAAGTTCGACTGGCCGTCGACGTGTTGCAGGATATCGATGTGGAGGCCGGGGACTTCGAACTCTTTGTACAGGCCGCCGGTGAGGTCTTTGGTGTCGGGGTCGATACCGCCGACGAGGTCTTCGAGGCCGCAGTGGACTTCGGCGAAGTCTCGCTGGCCGGCGAGATGCCCGGCGGCTACGAAGAGCCCGTCGATGTCACTCCGCCCGGCGAGGGGTCCTCTGACGATGAGGAACCCGTCGACGAACCCGACGACGCGGAGCCGGTCGACATTGCAGTCGACCTGGCGGGGCTGAGCTCGACGGTGATCTTTGACCCGGCGAGCGACGAGGTTCAGTGGAGTGACGTCGGCATTGGCAACGGTCCGACGACGGTTGCCATCAACGGCGAAACCGTCGTCGACATCCAGCTCGACGCCGGTTTCGGCGGTGTCTTCGACGCTGTGCTCGCCATGAGTGACGACGGTCTGAAGTACTCCGTGGAGCCGGGCATCGAGCTCGAAGTCGGCTTGATGTTTGAGCGGGTCGTCGGTGAATTCGACGATGTCGAATCCTGGATGCTCGACGAGGTGCTGACCATCGGCCTCGGCGGTCACGCCAATCCGGCAATTCTCGTCGGCGAGCAGTTAGAAGTGGTGCGCGGACATCTGTCGCTGACTTCCCAATCCGGTGTCGGGGCCACGGCTCACGCCGGCCAGTGCCTTATCGACAACCAGTCGACGGTGGAGCAGATGGGCATCGATGCCGAAGATGAGATGCATCCCTTCGCCTATATCGAAGCCGGTCAGTGCAGCGCTGAATGAACGGCCAATCGTGTGATGAGCACCAATGGCGGCGCCTCGACGACGGGGCGCCGCCTCTTTTTGTGTTGCGAGAAGCGGTTAAAGCAATCTGCCGTTGGCATGATAGGAGGGTAAGGGAGCGCCGGCGGCTGTGGTGGGAAAAACCATGGACGCCGGAGGCGTCAAGCCACCGGGGCCGGAGGCGCACCAGAAGCCCGCGGCGCAGTGGTGTTGGAGCGCCGGCGGCCTCGCCGGCATTACGCCCCCGGCGTAATTGAGGTTCTGCAGTTTTGGACTTATCAGAACCGTCGCTGGCGACTACGGTTGAGCCAATGATTTGGTGTTGGCGATGTCGAGGTCTGCGGTGTTGAGCGATATTGTACAGAGGTGGCGAAGTCGATGGTCTGCCGACGAGCTGGCACGTCGACTCGATCGGTGGTCCGTTGCGGAGCTGGTGGGCCTTCCGCTGGAGGTCGTCGATCCCTTCGATACGCAATTCGACGACGTCGAATCGGCCCGCTACTACAAGTCTTCGCCGGTCGAATTTCAGGAGCCCGACGGGGATTCGCTCTGCGTAATGACCTGGAATATCAAGTTCGGCGGCGGTCGCATCGACTTCTGGTATGATGGTCACGGCGATCGGGTGATGTTGGAGGCCTGGGAAGTCCTCCAGAATCTGGAGGGACTGGCCGATAAAATCCGCGGCGTCGACCCCGACGTACTCCTGGTTCAGGAAGTCGATGTCGATTCGAGACGAGTCGCTCACATCGACCAGATGCAGTGGCTACTGGATCATACGGATCTAAATTTCGGTGCTTATGCTTCCCAGTGGCAATCACGCTACGTGCCGAGCCAGCGACTGGGTAAGGTCGATATGGG
>CAYUPT010000333.1:0-5040 GCA_964446725.1 uncultured Bradymonadales bacterium
CGTATACCGCCAGATCATCGGTGAGACGCTCCCGGAAGACGAAAAGGAGTCGGCCCCCGACACCACCGCCTCCGAACAATCCGAGACCTCGCCGATGGAAGACATCGGCCCCGGCGACGACAGCGACGAATAACTCCGGCACCATTTCGACACACCGGGCACGGCCCTCACTGGAGGGTCGTGCCTTTTTGCGTTCTTGATGAGCTCCACCGGTCTCGCGCTCGTAGCGCCGTAGACAGCATCCGTTATTCGGCGTACGATAACGGTCGGTAGCACTGCAAATATTGGTTTACCTAACCCTGGCCGGTCCGCCGGCGTTGCGAACGCGTTGTCGTAATGTCACGGGCTCGGCAGCGATCTATATGTACCCGTCAGGAGTCTGAATATGTCGATCTTGTTGCGCCGATTTGTCGCAGTCCTCGCTGTCTCCGTGCTCGTCGCCGCGTCGCCTGCCCTGGTATTCGCCGATTCCCCCGACAGCCCGGATCAGCAAGAAGAACTCGCCGACGGTGATGAACTCGCCGACGGAAACGAACTGGACGACCCGTCGATCGACGGGCCCTTTAGCCCCGGCAATGTGGACGCCACGCTCCACGGAGGCATCAGCGCATTCTCCTATCTGTGGGTCGAGCCCGGCATCGACATCGGTCTCATCGAGCTCACCGACGGGATTGTCCTCGGCGCCGGGGGAAGCCTCAACGCCGGATGGTGTACCCTCTGCCCACTACTGGGCCTCATCCAGGGCATCGACAGCGTCAGCGCTCGCTACACCAATCCCATGGCCCGGGCCACCGTCCACTTCAACGTCCTCGGCGACGCCCTTGATATACCGGAACTCGATACCTACGCCGGACTGGCGGTGGGGCCCTCGTTCTACCGCTTCAATATGCAGACCGATCCCGACAATGAGGTCAGCGCCAGCGTCGACGCCCGGTACACCAGCTTTGTCTGGGGCCCCTTTCTCGGAATGCGATACACCTTCTCCGGTGATTCCGGCTTCTTTGTGGCCGGCGAGTATCGAATCCGCGCCGAATCCGGCGTCTCGGAGAGTTCCGTGGAGATCAGCGGCGAAGAAGACGACGTCGTGATCCGCCAACAGGCCACCGATCTGCAGCGAGGATATTCCGTTCGGGCCCTCAATGTCGGCATTGGAATGCGCTTTTGAGTACCGCCCGCCGCGGCGCCACGACGACCCCGTCATCCCAGCCGGGCGTCACCGGATCGCACATCCTGGAGGCGCTGGCCAAATAGCAGCGCCCGACTGACCTCGTCGAGACGCCGTCCATCGCCGATGGTCATGCCCGCCTTTAGCGACGCCGTCGAAAACGGCTCGAGCCCCAGCCGGCCGGCGACGACGCGCGCTGCCGCCTGGATTGCCTCCGGCGCCGCCCCGTGAAGCCGCGCAATCCCGGCGTGTGGCGTCGGCACCCGCCAGTGGAGCCGCTCTACCAGAATCTGAATCGCCGCCGCCAGCCGCTCCGGCCCCAGCACCTCGTCGAAGCGCTCCGCCAGCGCCCTGGCCCACAGATTCTGTGCGCTCTCCACTAATTCCACCCCGCGGTCGCGCCACCCCAGGATGCGAAGCAAGCGCTTCATGGCCGTCGGAAATTGAAGCGGCGTCAACTGGGTCGGGCCCCGGCGATGATGCTCGAGGACGACCTCGAATTGGTCGCGCACCGCCCGATTGACCGCCCGGACCCGACGGCGCAACTCGTCGGGACGGGCCGCCCGTCCCATCAGCTGATTGCGCAGCAATTGGCGGGCCGTCGGCGCCCGGTGGACCACCATCGACTCCGCGGCATCGGAGACCACATCGGCCAGCGTCGACAGCGTCTCCAACGTCTCCATCCAGCGCTCGTCGGCGGCGTAGACACGGGCCAGCGCGTCGAGGATCCAGGGATTGCCCAGATCCCGATCGAGGGCGCCTAGCAACATGGTCGCCACCGACGCCCCCGGCCCGGTGACGTCCATGATCGCCAGTGCCGCACTTCGCAGAAATTCGGCCTCATCGTGGCTGTCGCCGGCCTCCACAAAGGCCTCCAGAAAGCGCAGCGCTCCCCGGTGCTTATCGCCCCGGGCCACCGCCACATGCCCCAGCGCATAGCGCAGATGCGGATTTTCGGGCTCCCCCTCCATCGCCTCTTCCAGAAATCGCCGGGCGCTTTCGAGGTCATCGGACAACAGATACAGATAGCCCAGAAACACCGTGGATTGTTGTCGCTGATCGCCGCCGTCGTGACTGCTTCTCAATCGATGCAGATAACGGATCGCGTCGTCGAATCGGCGCTGTGCGATCAGCAACTCCACCCGCTGTTCCAGCCATCTGGAAGCATCGATCACCCCGTCATTTCCAGCCATGCCGTCGGCTGCCATGGGTCTGCTCCTTTCGTAGATCCACTCTGTTATCGATATCCATACTATCAAAAAATGCCGGCATAGGTTGAATAGACAACGACGGTGGATTATTTCGTAGATCGTCGCCTCGCCGACAGCTGCCTCGATACCCCGAGAGCTGTCGAGATGTTCGAAGCACATCCACATCCCCGGAGCACCGACTGCATTCGTGCCAGTCGGTTGCGGTTCCGAGGTCGAATACCTTCTGGTTTTCCACCGGTTTTTCTATGCTCTCGCATCTGGTCATTCGCGACTTTGCCATTATCGACGAATTGGAAATCGCCTTCGAATCCGGCTTTACGGCGTTGACCGGAGAGACGGGCGCCGGCAAATCAATTATCATCGACGCCCTCAATCTGCTGCTCGGAGGTCGGGCGTCGACGGAGGTCATCCGCACCGATGAGCCCCAGGCCGTCGTCGAGGGTGTATTCGAGCCCCGCGAAGGCCCCTCCGACGAGATCGCCGAATTGCTGGACAACCGCGGCATCGACTACGACGGCCAGCTGGTGGTGCGCCGCATCGTCAGTCGCAACGGTCGCAACAAGGTCTTTATCAACGGCAGTCTGACGACGGTCTCCACCCTCGATGAGGCCACCCGCGATCTCGTCGACATCAGCGGCCAGCACGAGCACTACAGTCTGGTGCGCGCCGACGAACACATCGAGCTCGTCGACGCCTTCGCCGAATTGGGCGACGAACTCGACGATATGAACCGGGCCTACCGAGAAGTTCGACGGATCCGCCGAGAACTCAAGCAACTTCGGGAAGACGCCCGCGATCGCCTCAACCGCATCGATTTCCTGAACTTCCAGCTCCAGGAGATCGACGAGGCCGAATTGGAGCGCGGCGAGGAAGAAGAGCTCAACGAGCGCGTCGAAAAGCTCAAATACGCCGAAAAGATCAGCGACGCCGTCTACAGCGCCGTCGGATTGGTCCACGATGCCGAATCATCGGCTGTCGAGCGACTCGGCGACGCCCTGGCCGCCCTACGCGACGTGGCCCGCCACGACGAGGCCATCGAGCAATTCGTCGACCGCATCGACGAGGCCAACAAATTGGTCTCCGATCTGGCCCGCGACCTCCAGGACTACGGCGCCGGCATCGAATCCGATCCCCATACCCTCGACAAATTGATCGAGCGCCAGGAGCTGATCAAAGACCTCCGGCTCAAGCACGGTCGCTCGGTGGGCGAGATTTTGGACCAGGCCGAGGAGATGCGAGATGAATTGCACCGCCTCGAAAATGCCGAAGAACACGGCGACCGGCTGGAGGCCGAACTCGACGACGCCCGCCAGAAGGCCTGGAAGGTCGCCCGACGGCTGAGCCAGAAGCGGCGCGAGGCGGCCCGCGATCTGGAGGCGCGCATCGAATCGGAACTCGAGCAACTCAATATGGACGGCGCCCAATTTCGCATCGACGTCGTCCCCGAAGACCTCCCCGGCGACACGGCGCCTCCCGTCGGCGAGGGCCCCGCACTGGATCGACGGGGCTTCGACACCGTCGAATTTCTGATCTCTCCGAATGTCGGCGAAGCACTCCATCCGCTGGCCGATATCGCCAGCGGCGGTGAACTTTCACGCATCATGCTCGCCATCAAGTCCATTCTCGTCGACAGCGACAACGTCTCGACCTATATCTTCGACGAAATCGACGCCGGCATCGGCGGGACCACCGCCGATACGGTGGGCGCCAAAATCGAGGCCGCCGCCGAATCCCATCAGGTCCTGTGCATCACACACCTGGCGAGTATCGCCTCCCGCAGCGACCACCATTACCTGGTCGAAAAAAATGAGGTCGACGGCCGGACCCGCTCCACGATCCGCCCCCTCGACGAAGACGAGCGCATCGAGGCCATCGCCACCATGCTCGGCGGCACCCGGGCCAACAAAAAGACCCGCGACGCCGCCCGTGAATTGCTCTACGACTGAGTCTCCGGCAGTCCGGGGTGGAGCCTCCGGCAAAGCCCCGGCTGCCGATACGTCGCGACTGCAGGGAGCGACCTACATCCACCGCCTGAGTCTCCGGCAGTCCGGGGTGGAGCCTTCGGCGCAGCCCCGGCTGCCAATACGGCGCGACTGCAGGGAGCGACGTACATCCACCGCCCCGGGTGAAGCCCGGGGACCGTCGTCGCGAAACCACAATAGTTTCTCAATCAAATAGCGGCCCCTGATCGACGTAGATGTTGTAGCGCCGGATCTGTTCGCCGGCATCATTGAGGTACATCACATTGCAGAAGGGGACCTCCACGGTATCGCCGTCCTTACGCAGGTATTCGACACTACCCTCGACGACGACGGCACCGTCGACCTCGAAGACCTGTCGCCTGTCGTGGTTGAGGTCCTCGATCATCGAAAAGAAGCCACCAATGCTCTCGGCGATCGCCTGACGTCCGGTCTGGGGAGGCTGATTGCCGAATCGAAGCGTGGCATTCGGCGTCAGACACTCCACGAAGCCGTCCACATTCTGATTGTCGATGGCGGAGAATACGTCGTCGATGCTGTCATTCATGGTCTCTTCCGTGGTGATGATGGTGGTGATGCAGCGCTCCATAAACCGATAGTTCAAACCGCCTTGAACCTTAGCGATCGAGGGGCGCCGCGTCCAGCGCCGGCGTCAGGTTCAGATAGGGCGAGGCGAGGTCGATGC
>CAYUPT010000334.1:0-5036 GCA_964446725.1 uncultured Bradymonadales bacterium
CGACCACACCGACGCCGCCGACGGCTGACGACGGCCCGAACTGACCGCCTGTGGCAACACCGCTTTTCGGCTCAATGCCGCCCCAACGCCTCCTACGACCCAGCGATTTCCCATGGAACTGATCTTCGAAATTGGCTGTGAAGAACTCCCGGCTCGCTTTGTCGACCCGGCTCTCGAACAGATGCAACAAAGCTTCCGCGACCGCTGCGACGACGCCCGCATCGACGTCGACCGCGTCGCCGTCGCCGCCACGCCGCGCCGGCTGGCGCTTCTCGTCGATGGACTGGCCGAATCGCAATCCGATCTCGAGGAAGAGCGCACCGGGCCTCCCGCCGATATCGCCTGGGACGACGACGGCGAGCCGACGCCGGCCGCCCAGGGCTTTGCCCGCGGCCAGGGCGTCGACGTCGACGACCTGTATACCGTCGACACTGACCGGGGCGAATACGTCGCCGCTGAGGTCTTTGAGGAGGGGGCACCGACCACCGATCTATTGCCGGAGATCCTGAGCGATATCATCGCCGATATCGACTTTCCCAAATCGATGCGCTGGGGCCGCGGCGACGCCACCTTCGGCCGTCCGGTGCGCTGGATTGTGGCCGTTGCCGACGGCGAGGTCATCCCCGTTGAATTCGCCGGCGTCCAGAGCTCGAACACCACCGTAGGACACCGCTTTTCATCGTCCGGCGAGATCGCCGTGGAGACCGTCGATGGCTATGTTGAAAAGCTGGCCGACGCCGACGTCAACGTCGACCCCGCCCGGCGGCGCACCGAGATTGTGGAACTTCTCGACGACCACGGCGCCGACGCCGGCGGCCGAGTCGTCGACGACCCGGAGCTCGTCGACGAAGTGACCCAACTCGTCGAAAAGGCCCAGGCCGTCACCCTCGATTTCTCCGACGATTATCTGGAACTTCCCCGGGAAGTGCTGATTTCGTCGATGCGCTCGCACCAGCGCTACTTCGCCATTGAAGAAGACGACGGCTCGTCGCTTCGTTCGGCCTGTGTCGTCATCTACAACACCCCGGTCCACGACCCGGACGTCGTCGCCCGCGGCAACCTCAAAGTCCTGCGCGCCCGACTCGACGACGCCCGCTTTTTCTGGGACAACGACCGCGATGTGGCCCTCGATGACCACCGCGCACGCCTCCACGACGTCGTCTGGATCGGCGATCTGGGAACGATCTACGAGCGCACCGAGCGCATCGGCGACCTGGCCGGCATCGTCAGCGACGCCATCGAACTCGACGAACAGCAGTGGATCTACGCCAAGCGCGCCGGACTATTGTCGAAAGCCGACCTGCCGACAGCGATGGTCGAGGAATTCCCCGACCTTCAGGGCGTGATGGGACGCGAATACGCCCTCGAAAGCGGCGAAAATCCGGCGGTCGCCACGGCCATCGAAGAACAGTACCTGCCCAAAGGCGCCGACGGCGACTTGCCGCAGACCGATGTCGGCGCCGCCGTCGCCATCGCCGAAAAATTAGACGCCATTGTCGGCTGTTTTGGCGTCGACATGATCCCCACCAGCGCCTCCGACCCCTACGGCCTTCGCCGCGCGGCCCTCGGGATTTTGCGCATCCTTCGAGATCGAAATTCCATGGCCTCCCTACCGGACCTCGTCGACGACGCCATCGACGTCTATCGCGGCGACGACGACGCGACGCCCTTTGAGCACGACGACGAACTCGTCGCCGACAAGGTCGTCGATTTTCTCGTAACTCGCCTTCGCTACCTGCTCGACGACCAGGCGCCGACGGACGTCATCCAATCGGTCCTGGCCGCCGGCGTCGACGACATCCCCTCGGTGTACGGTCGCATTGAAGCCCTCGCCGAGTTGCGCGGTGAGGCCGACTTCGAACCGCTGGCGCTCGGGTTTAAGCGGGTGGTCAATATCCTCCAGAAGCAGGCCGACAACCTGGACCTCGACGCATTGAGCGTCGACCCCGAATTATTTTCCGATCCCGCCGAAGAGGCGCTGTACGACGCCGCCCACAGTGCCGACAGCGCGCTCGCCGACCACCTCGAACAGCGCCAATGGAGCGCGGCCTGCCGGACGCTTATCGAGCTCAAAGAGCCGGTCGACAACTTCTTTGAATCCGTGATGGTCATGGCCGACGACGACGCCACCCGCCACAACCGGCTGGCTCTTCTGGCCACACTGCGCGACCTGTTCTGGGACGTCGCCGACATCTCCAAAATCCAGACCTGACGGCCGGTCCTACCCGGCGCGGAGTTTCCAGACGACAGCCGTCGCCCCCGACAATTCAGACCCCGTCCGCGGCCTTGGCGGGGGTCTTCTGCTCTGCTGCGAGGTCGGGCCGGGACTCCACGTTGCCTCTGGCGGCCGCCAGATCGTCAAACTCCAGATATGAAGAGGAACCGACCCCCGCAATCGGCGCCACCAACAGGTCGGGGAAGGTTCCAACGCGATTATTCAACCGCTCCACACTGTCGTTGTAATAGGTCCGCGCCAGCGCAATCTTGTCTTCGCAGCGCGTCAGCTCCTCCAACAGCGTCTGGAAGTGGGTATCGGATTGCAGCTCCGGGTTCTGCTCACTGAGGACAAATAGGCTCCGAAGGGCACGCGTCTGCTCATCGAAGGCTTCACCGACGGCGTCCAATCCCATCGAATCCGGCGGCTCTTCGGTGCGGCGATTGCGCAGTATTGCCAATTGTTTCTGAATCGCCTCTTCTCCGGCTGCAAAGGCCTCGACCAACTCTGCGAGATTCGGGATCAACGAGTTGCGCCGTTGATACTCCACATCGAGCATCGACCGCGCGCGCTCTCGACGGTTTTTGAGATCGACGAGACCGTTGTAGATGACCAGCAGCGGTCCCAGCGCCGCCCATCCGAGCCCGATGGCCAGCCAGGCCACCATCAGCGCCCCGGCCATGACCGGCTGCCCGGCGAAGATCTCGAGATCCACCAGCGGGACCACCGGCGCCGCCGCCCACACCAAAAACGCCAGTACCGACGTCATCGCCTGGGAGACTCTGCGATCGGAGATCACGGATTGTCGAGAATCCGTCGAGATCTCAAATAGATGCCCCGCGTCGTCGTCGGCAATTTCCAGGGCCTCTCCGTCGTCGCGAATCCGGGCATACCCCAGAACGTGCAGGGTCGTACCATCTTCGATGATCGACTCCCGGCGCCGTCGACGCCCGGTGGTCGTGCCCTCCTGGTGGCCGCTTCCGACGCGCATCCCGCGACGGCGTTCACTGGACTGAAAGACATCATCGACGACCCGCTCACCGGTATTGAGCTCTGCCCCGGCGGGATCGACGTAGATACGTCCCGTCTCGTCCCGCAGCTCAAACCCCGTCCGGGCGCTGTCGGACTCCAGAGTTACCCAGAATTTCTCGGTGCGATCTCCATCGCCGTCGATACTGCGCTCGCGCTCCTCCTGGAGCACCGAATCGTAATAGATGCAGTCGCGCTGACTGTAGGGGGCGACCAGTGGTGAGACCGCACGAGCCGTGCCCTCCAATGCATTATCGCCGATCATCACGCCTTCGGCGCTCGAACGGGGTGTATTCTCAATCCACCGACGCTCGCCGTAGATCCCGGTCCGCCGGGCCAACAACAGCCCCGCCAGCCAGGCACAACTCACAAACCACAGCGGCCCCACCGCATCACCGGCCGCCATCACGCCTCGTTCTTCCAATTCGATCAGGGGAATCGCCGTCACCGCAATCAACGCCAGCGTCCCGTAGACCACTCGGCCGATTGCGTCTTCGCGAAACCGGTACATGACCCCGCATATCAACAGTCCCCCGACTCCGGCCCACAGCGCCAATTCCAGCGGCCAGCCGGCCTCCGTCGACCATCCGATCAACAGCAACACCATCGCATACCCGGCGGCGACCGCCGCCGCGACGCCGCGCCGAAAGGGGGAATCCGGGAATACGCGCCGCACCACCACCGCCAGGACTCCCGCCCCGATCGCGATGCCCGCCACCAGGTACAGCAACCCCGCATCGACGGCCACCGACTCCGTCAGCCCTGTGAGCCGTCGGCGAGCGAATTGAACAATCTCTGCCGCGATCACCAGCGCCACCACCGCCGCCAAGACCACGGCCCACGACCCGACAGAGCGCAATTTCTCGTAGAGGGCAACAACGCGATCGATGACGGAGTTACCGGATGCTTCAGACCCATCTTCCAGTTCATCGCTCACTGCAGCCCTCCCGCGTTATGCGTCGCCAAGTCCCACCGATGGCAATACCGCACGGTGAACCGACGGAGCTTCGATAACCATCCATCGGAGCAATTCTCCACTCCCTGCCAATCCTATATTCTGCAGCACTCACCGTAGCGTCCCGCCGGACCATATCCAACCGCATCTCGCCGTATGTTTCGGCGCTACAGCAAGCGCAGCCACGACACGGGAGGGATTGCAACATCGCCATTTTAGGCAACATCGATGCCCTGATAATACGGCGTGGCGATCGTTATCCCTCCGGAAGCGCCACTTCGTAGAGCGAACGGATTTCGTCGTCCGTAAGCCACCGGCACCACCGCATCTTGAGGTCCCCCAACTCCAGCGGCCCCAGTTTGACGCGCCGCAATTTGCGAATTTGGCGACCGGAGCGCTTACACAACTTGCGGACCTGCCGGTGACGTCCCTCGCAGATGGTGATCGAGATCCAGGTACAACTCGAGCGCGGCGCCACGTACTCCGCGGTCGCCGGCTCCGTAAACCGCCCCGGCTCAAACTCCAGTGGCTCCTCCAACTCCTCGAATAGCGGGTCGTCGGGCTCGATGACATCTTTGATTTTGACGTGATAGACCTTCTCGATCGGCGCGGTGGTCTCCGGATCGGCCTCCCCGGCGTATTCCTTGTTGAGCAACGCCTGCGACAGCCGCCCATCGTCGGTAAACAGCAACAAGCCCTGGGTATTGTAGTCCAATCGACCCACGTGACCGACGTGCGGGAATTTGGCGGGGATATGATCGTAGACCAACTCCCGGTCCTCCCAGTCCTCTTTGGCCGTAATACAGCCGTGGGGCTTGTTGAGCATGAAGTGATGAA
>CAYUPT010000335.1:0-5036 GCA_964446725.1 uncultured Bradymonadales bacterium
CCGGAGGCGTCAAGCCACCGAGGCCGGAGGCGCACCAGGCGCACCAGGCGCACCAAGCGCACCAGGCGCACCAGACGCACCAGACGCACTAGCTGCATTCGCCGAATGTGATATTTCACGTAATACGATGCAAGCCGCACCCGCCGTCCCTTGCCCCCGGTCGTTGCGGTCCCCATGATGGACGTGCTGTGACAGGAGACATACGCCGAAAACGGGGCACACCATAAGGAGCGGATGTGAAACTGGAAGCCGAACCCACTGAATTTATGTCCGAGTTTCGCGGGGCGACGCAATTAGCCCTGTCGATTCACCGAGATCGGAGGTTTCTGGGACTCGACATCCCTCACGGATCCTATGTCCAGGATATCTCCGTGGCCGCTCGGTTTGCCGGCGCCGACCTCGGTCAGATGAAAGCGGCCATGCTCCACGACGCGCTGCGTCTTTGGGAGGGCGACGTCGAATCGCTTCGCCAGCGACTCCACGAGGAGGTCGGGCCCTGCGTGGTGGAGCTGATCGAGACCTGCACGCCGCCGACGGACAATAGGCCCTGGGCTCAGAGGCGCCGCGAATTGTTGCAGCGACTTCGCGGGCTTCCCGATGACGATCCGGCGCTGATGATTTTTCAGGTGGCCACCAATTGCAAGCTCCAGAAGATGAAGGACCACTGGTCGTATGGCAGTGCGACGATGCTTCGCCATCTTCCCGGGCGCGACGCCCACGAAAAACTGGTCTGGTTTTGTGAATTGGCGATGTTATTTCGGACCACCCGACCGGGTCGATTGACGGAACAGATCTCCAAGCAGGCCCAGGCGTTTCGAAATACCATCGGCGACGGTCCGGCTCCGCCGGATGCGTCCCCGGCGTGGCCCTTTTTCCGGCGCCGGCTCTACGAGGCGGCCGGCGATCGGTTCAACTTTCCGATCTGGTCGGCAGGCGGAGTCATCGTCTCCGATTCCGGTACCGCTCGCCCCGGGCCGCCCGACAACAAGGTGCGTCCGGAGACGAAACGGGGAGGAACGTACTTTATGATCATCGATCCCGACGAGGAGACGATCCGGTTTCGGGTCATCCTGAAGTTTCGCGCTGTGGGAGTACATCGAGACGATTCGCGAGGGGTTTACCAGAGGTTTTGTGAGGCCATCGACGAATACAGAGAGCGCATCGAGGCCAATTGCCGAGAAGCCGGATTCGATGATCCGGAGCTGCCGGAGCCAACACCGGAAGCTCCCTATCAAGTAGGCGATGACCTACCGGTGATGACAGGGTCGGTATTCGCCAAAAAGAGCTACGAAACATTTTCCGAGCTGGTGGAAACGCTGCACTGGCTCGCCGACTGCGGACCGGGCGTCGAACCCGATGGCTTCGAATTGGCCCGTATCTCGGTGTCGATTCCGTAGAGTGGACGGCCGACGGCGGAGCCGGGGGGCCTGTGAATGTGGCATGCGGCGTCAAATTCGCTATGATACCCCGTCACAGGTGAGTTTTGTTCCGTAGCGCGCATTGAGTTATGAACCCAATTATTCTTCGAGCCCTGGCCGTGGCCGCCGTACTGGCGGTGCTGGGGACCTTTGTTGTGGTGGCACCGCTCGTCGACTGGGGGCTGGCGGCGATTGACTGGATCGACGGGGCCGGTGCGTTCGGTGTCACCGTCTTTGTGACTGTCTTTGCGGTGGCAAGCGGTTTCTTTGCCCCGGTCAACCTGCTGTTGGCGGTGTCGGGATTTTTATTTGGTGTCACCGGCGGTCTTGTGGTGTCGTCAGTGGCGACGACAGCGGGGGCGGTGATGACGCTGATACTGGGCCGTTTTGTGTTGCGGGAGCGAATCCAGGAGTGGATGGAGGGACGCCCGCGCTTTGAGGCATTGGATCGGGCGATCAGCAAGGAGGGCGGCAAGATGTCGCTGCTCATCCGGCTCATCCCGATCTTGCCGTTTTCGGGAGTCAACTACGCCTTTGCCGTCAGCGGGGTAAAGTGGCACAAATTTGCGCTGGGAACGTGGCTGGGCATGATGCCTATTTGTGGGTTCTATGTCGTCGCCGGAGCGGCGGCCGGGGATATTACCAGAGCCCTGACGGCGGAGCATACCGTGGGCGTCGAGACCTATGTGATGTGGGGCGTCGGTATGGCGGCGATGTTCGGCGTCGCCTGGCTGGTGACGAATCGGGCTCGCCGGGAAATGGACGAAATTATGGAGGAGACGGAGTCGTCGGAGGTCGATGACGGGGAGGGTGAAGACTCCGATGGAGATACCCCGAATTGACCGCCGAAGCTCCCCCTGCTACTGATCAGGGACGCCGTGACAAGACGTTGAGCTGTACGGAATTCGGAGGCCTGCCCCTTTACGGATCTGCACGGAGCGTTTGATGCCACGCGAAATGGCCGTCTTTTGTGACGAAACCGGTACCCATACCTGCGACTACTTCGGCTGGGGGTCGATCTGGTGTCCCCTGGACAAGACCTACGACATTGATCGGGCGCTGGACCGGATTATGGAGCGCGCCGGGGAGCGTCGAGAACTCAAGTGGACCTACGGGGGCCGCAAGAACTCGCGGCGCGATATTGTGCGCTGGTTTTTTAAGACGCCCTGGGTGTGCTTTCAGTCCTTTCTGGTGCGAAAGGAGACGATGAATGTCTTCTCGAAGGGGACGTCGCGGTCGGTGGCCTTCAAAAAGCTGCTGTGCACGATGTTGACGACCCAGATGAAGCGCTTTGACGCGCTGCCCGGCGGTCCGCGCCGATTTATGGTCTACGTCGACGAGGCCGGTGATTCGACGCGAAAGATGACGGAGCGCGAATTCCGAATCCTGTCGGCGGCCACTCAAAAGCGCACCGACAGCGATCGGGACTACATCTCGCACTACCGGCGTATCGACAGTCGATCGCGGCGCGGCATTCAACTGGCGGATCTATTTATCGGGGCTCTGCGCGCCCGCTGGGAGGGATCACCGCGGGGCAATAAGGGGCGGACCTGTGAGGTCATTGCCCGCCATCTGGGCTGGAAGGATCTGCGCGGATTGACGCCGCCGAATCTCAAATTCAACGTCTGGATGCACCACGACTCCTACGACGCCTCCCCTCATATCGAGCATCGGACGCTCCGGCTCAAACATCGAGGCGGCGATCCGCAGCGGCTCTTCGACCGGCTCGGTAAGAGTCGAAACGCCCCGGCCGGCGAGTAACCGAACCGGGGCGGTGGTGGAGTGCGGAGTTACTGCGCCGGCGCATCGGGGGCTTCGATGACTTCGGCGGGACCGGCCTGCTGGGCCTGATCGACCTGCATGCCGTGGGCGATGCCGAAGAGGGCGCTTCCGGCCGGAAGGAAGTCGGCGCCGAAGGTGACGCCGCCGTCGGTGGCGTCGAGGCTGACGAGTGCTTCCTGGAAGTGCGTCGACGCCTCCGGAAGTTCCATCTCCAGAAGCGGCCAGGCGCTGTTGCCGACGTACAGGCCGTTGAAGACGTCCTGCGACAGCGCGGCGCCGAGTCCGGTGTCCGACAGCAATTCGTCGTCGAGTTCACCGCGAATCAGCGATGCGACCCGCTCGTCGGTCATGGCGTCGGTGGCCAATACCAGAAGTGCGTCGTGGTGAAAGAGTCGAACACCGACGTCCTGGAAGTCGAGAACGTCAATCGCGTCATCATCGTCACCGAGCGATCGGCGATCATAGTTGGTGGGAGCCTCTTCGACGTCGACTTCATCGAGGCCGGCGAGCAATTCGTCGAGTGGTCCCTGATCGATGAAGTGAATCGCCAACAGACCCTCGATATCTTCGTTGAGGTCGGGGACCTCGTCGCCCATCAGGGCCTCCGGCTCGGCCAGGTCGTAGATGAAGAGGCCGATGTGGCCGCTGAGGTTGCTGATGACCTGTTCTTCGGCGTCGACTTCGCCGTCGCTGACGTCGGCGGCCTGGTCGAAGGCCTCGTCGGCCATATTCTGGAAGTGTTCGCCGGCCATCGTCGTGAATTGCTGCCACAGCACTTCGGGATTGATCGAGAGTCGAAGTGCAGCGGTGGTGTTGTCGGTGCCAAAGCGGTTCCAGTCAAAGCTGTGTTCGGGCGTCGTGGAGTTTTGAACGACCTGGAGCTGAGCGTCGCCGAGTCCGCCCCAGCCGCGCATCTGGAAGACATCGTCTTCGACGGTGACGGCGGCTCCGTAACCGATGAAGGCATCGCTGAACATACTCATCGGTCCGTGGGGGGCGCCGGGGCCGAGGAGGGCTTCAAAGAAATCGCTTTGACCGGAGTACACTGTCACCAGTCCCCGATTGAGTTTGCTGTCGGCAAAACGCTGAAAGCCGTCGGTATCGACCAGGGCATCACCTTCGTCGGGACCGGCAATAAAGGCGGAGAGTGAATCCTGGGAGCTCTGTTCGCCGGTCTGGAAGACCAGACAGGAGGAGTCATTGGCGAAGTACCAACTCATCGGGGAGCCGACGGTGTGAAATGTGTTGTCGTCGGCGTCGACTTCCTCGCGTTCCGGGGTCTCGATGTCGAGGAGGTCACCGGCGACGACGTCGACGGCGAATTGATTGAATGCATCGCGATCATCGACGCTTACACAGACCACGGGATCGAGGTCGACGCCGCCCAAAAAGAGTCGGCCGTCGGGCTCGATGCCCCACTGGTCGAGGAGTTCGGGCTCAAAGAAGTCGATGCCGATGTCGTCGCCAATGGCCTGGCGCATCTCGTTCCACTGCTGGCGCCATTGCTGACTGGTATTGTCGTCGATGTGCCGGGAGTCCAGAAGGTCGTCGGGGGCGTCGCGCAGTTGGCTGAGATGGCCGACGGACAACGCCAATTCGGTATCCGCCGACAGATGGTCGACGAATTCGCTGGAGGCGACACCCTCCGGTTGCGCGGGAGCGTCATCGGTGTCGGCGGCCTCGTCTTGCGAGGTCTCTTCGCCGTTTTCGGTTTGCTCCTCGCCATCGCAGCCGATGGCGCCGGAGGCGAGTACAACAACGAGCACAAGTGGGAGAGAATAGCGTAATGTTGTCGTCATAACGTGAGCCTGTGAGTTGGACGCAATATCGCGCGGT
>CAYUPT010000336.1:0-5036 GCA_964446725.1 uncultured Bradymonadales bacterium
CATCTCCGCGAAGTAATTGGCGGTTTTGATCCGGGTCTCTTTGTCGTCGGCGTCGGTTTCGATGGCGTGGCGGGCCATCTGCATCCAGACATGACCCAGGGCGACCAGTGCCAGCAGGTTGAGGTAGTTGCTGGCGACGGCGGCCCCTTCTTCGGGGTCTTCGGCGCCGACCTGGGCGAGATTCATGGTGACCTCCATGAGGCGACCGGCGGCCTTTTCGAAAGCCTCGACGAGTGGTTCCAGCTCGTCGTGCTCTTTGCAGGCCTCGGTTTCGGCCATGACGCGCTCCTGGAAGTTGCGCAGCAGCCGGCCGTTGTCCTTCGGTAGCTTGCGCCCGATCAGATCCAGGGCCTGGACGTGGTTGGTCCCCTCGTAGATCATGGCGATGCGCTCGTCGCGCATATACTGCTCGATATTCCAGTCTTTGGTGTAGCCGGCGCCGCCGCAGACCTGCATGGCGTCCGAGATATTCTCGAATCCGCGCTCGGTGCCAAAGGCCTTGATAAGCGGCGTGATGAGTTGGACGTAGTCGTCGGCCTTCTGGCGGACTTCCTCGTCGGGATGGTGGCGCGACTTTTCGACCTCGATGCCCACCGACAGTCCCAGCGCTCGAAGGCCCTGGGTCGTCGACTTGACGTTGAGCAAAAGCCGGCGCACGTCGGGATGGACGAGAATGGAGTCCGCGTCCTCGTCTTCTTGGCGCTTGTCCTTGTCGAGCGAGCGGCCCTGTCGGCGCTCTTCGGCAAAGGCCAGGGCGGTCTGATAGGAGATTTCGCCGAGTCCGACCCCTTCGATGCCGACGTAGAGTCGGGCCATATTCATCAGGGTAAACATCGCCCGCATGCCCTTGTGGGGTTCGCCGACCAGATAGCCGGTGGCGCCCTCAAAGCTCATGGTGCACGTCGGCGAGGCGTGGATGCCCATCTTTTCTTCCAGGCCCGTCACATAGACGTCGTTGCGACTTCCGTCGTCCATGATCTTGGGAACCACAAATGCGCTGATCCCTCGGGTGCCCTCCGGGGCGTCCGGCAGGCGGGCCAGCACGAAGTGGATGATATTATCCGTCAGGTTGTGGTCACCAAAGGTGATCCAGATTTTGGTGCCCGAAATCTCGTATTCATCGTCCTGTTCGCCCGTCGGCTCCGCCTTGGTTGTCAGAAGACCGAGGTCGGTGCCGCACTGCGGCTCGGTCAGGCACATCGTGCCCGTCCACTCGCCGGTGACGAGTTTTTCGAGATAGTACTCTTTTTGCTCCTCGGTGGCGTGGTGGTCCAATGCGTCGGCCAGCCCCAGATTGAGACCGGGGCACATCGAAAAGCTCTTGTTGCAGGCCGTGGCGATCTCCGTAAAGCAGATGCCCAAAGGCTCCGGTGCGCCGGCGGCGCCGTATTCGACAGGGCCGGTCAGGCCCATGACACCGGCTTCCACGAGCGTCTGATAGGCGTCGCGAAACCCGTCGGGAAGTGAGACAGAGCCCGTCTCCGGATCGAATTCGAGGCCTTCTTCGTCACCGACCTGATTGAGGGGAAGCAGCTTTTCGACGCCGATATTGGCCATGGTATCGACAATGGCCATGGCGGTCTCGAGATCGAAGTCCTGGAATTTTTCCAGCGAGGCGACTTCCTCTTCGTAATTGAGCGCTTCCAGAACGAAGCGCATTTCTTGGGTCGGCGGATCGTAATACTGCATAATCGTGCCTTGTGCATCGGTTAATAAATGAGCGTTCACTCAGTCGCAGATAACATAGGGAATAACCACCGATATTTCCAGCAAAAGTTTGGCATGTTCACCATTCGACGGGAATCACCGAAGAGGGGGCTTGCAGGTTCGTGAGACCAGGGCGGGGGCGAATATTGAAATCGCCGCGTTCGGTGTGGTAGCCCACGTCTCGCGTCAGGGGTGCCGTCTGGTATGTACCGACGGCTGAGATGAGACCCGCCGAACCTGATCCGGTTTGTACCGGCGTAGGAACGACGCAAGAAACGACCGATACCGCAACCGATTGCGGCCTCCGGTCTGCTGTTTTTCTTGCCTATCTGTCCAACAGCCGTTGCACTGCGGGTCTCTCCCGGCGCATTTCGACACTGAATGCGACCTGATTGACGGGAGAGACAATGACTCAACATCACTTTTCGAAGACCCTTCTCGATCGCCACGCCGCGCTGTGGCAGACGGTGCTGGACCATCCCTTCTTGCAGCGTGCACGCGACGGCGAACTCGACGACGAGACCTTCAACACCTGGCTGCGCCAGGACTACCTCTTCGTCGAGGCCGCCATTCCCTTCGTGGGAGCCCTCATTTCGACGGCGCCGACACCGCAACTGCGTGCGGCGCTGGCGCCGATTCCCACGGCTCTGGAAGACGAACTCGAGCTCTTTAGAGAGCGCGCCGACGTACTCGGCGTCGACGTCGACGGCGTCGAGCCCGGCTTTATAAATCACGCCTACGTCCAGTTTTTACTAGCCTCCGGGGCCCGGGAGTCCTTTCCGGCGGCGTTTACCGTCTACTGGGCGGCCGAAAAGGTCTATCACGAGTCCTGGAAGGTCGTGGAGCCGGCCATCGACGACGACCACCCCTGGCGTCCCTTTGTCGAAAACTGGGCGGGCGACGAATTCGGACAGCTCGTCGACTTTTTGGAGGGCGAGGTCGACCGCATGGCTGCCGACGCCGGCGCCGCGCAGCGCGATCGCATGGAGGAGATGTTTGAAACGACCGTGCGCTACGAGATCGCCTTCTGGCAGATGGCATTGGACGGGCCGAAGTGGCCGGGACTGAAGGGCTGACGAGACGTCGGTATCTAGATCGATAAATTTGGTTTTTTTATAGTGGAGGACAGACCATGACATTTTGCGACGAATTGTACGGAGAAGTGGAACCGATCTGGCGGGCTCAACTGGAACATCCCTTTGTCGTCGGAATTGCCGACGGAACGCTCGACGTCGAAAAATTCGAGCGCTGGGTTCGCCAGGATTACCGCTACCTGGAGGAATTTAGTCGCGTATTTGCCTGGGGCGCGGCAAAGGCCAACGAGCTTTCGGAGATGCAATTTTTTGCCTCTGCTCTCGACCTGACGCTGAATACGGAGATGGAGCTTCACCGCTCCTACGCCGGGCGTTTTGATATTTCGCCACAGGAGCTGGAGAGCGAATCGATGTGGCCGACGACCCGGGCCTACACCGATTTTTTGGTGCGGGTATCCGCCGACGGCGATCTCTCGGAGCTTCTCGCCGCACTATTACCCTGTGCCTGGGGCTACGCCTGGCTCGGCAATCGGCTCGATGAGGAGTTCGACCGGCCCGACGACGACCGTTACGCGGACTGGATCGACACCTACACCGACGACGATTTTCAGGGGGCCGCCGAGCATCTGCGGATTCTGATGAATCGCCACGCCGACGGCGTCTCCGAGAAAAGGCGACAGCGACTGATGGAGTTATTTGTATTGTCCAGTCGCTACGAGTTGCAGTTCTGGGAGATGTGTTGGCGCGGCGAGCAGTGGCAATTTGATAAATCTTGAGCTCGATGATTGACTGGCTCCACATTCATTGATGGCGATATCCTAAGAATGTGGAGCCACGATGTTCGGCCGGAAGTTTCGGTTCTCGAGAATATTACATTTCGCCTACGAGCGCTGGGGGAAGGCCGGGGTCGGGGCAGTACTCGTCGTGGGGGCCGCACTGATGATCACACTCGGCATTGTTGTCACGTCCGACGCCGACAGCACCGTCGAGGAAGCGACGATCTCCGAGGAGGCCGACGACGGCGGAGCCGATGATTCGACAGGCGATCCCTGATCGACGTCCGGTGCCGCGCACACGTAAGGGGGCAGATTTGAATTGCGACGTGCGAAGCGCCTAAATTGCTGGCGGACTCGATTATTGGGCGCCGGATGGAAATCCGTGGCGCTTCTCTCCTCGCGATTGGTGGGATGTTGATGATGAACCGACGCAATTGGTCTTGCTTTGCTATCGCCCTGGTGTTGAGCGTTGTCGTCTCCATGCCCGGTGCGATGGCCGCCGAAAACGGTGTCGACGAGATACCCGATCCCTACGACGGGTCGACGGTGACTTGGCAGACGCTGGCCGGGACCGGGACCACGGCATTGATGGCCGGCGGAGGCTTGGCACTGCTCTATGCGTCGCTGGCGATGCACCACGATATGTCTTCGGATTCCAACACCGGGGAGATGTATATGTTGGGAGGTGCCGGCCTGGTATTGGCGGTTCCCTTCGTGACTCCGATTCCGGTCAATGCAGTTGGCAACGCCAGAGGCTATAACGACCAGTACCTGGGCGCGCACCTCGGTTCGATTGCCGGTGCCACAATTGGCGTCGCCGTACCCATGGCCCTCGGAACACTCGACTCCCGGCGCGGAAGGCGCCTCCAAGATCTGGGCATACCTGGCTACTTCCTCGGCACCATCGCCGGAAGTGTCATCGGCTATCACGTCCAGGCCTCGATGCGGCAGTCCGATGACGCCGACTCCGACGAGGCGCAACCGATGGGCGGGCCGGCGCTTACACCGACCGTCGAACCCGATGGCGACTGGGGCGTGGCCGCCGGATGGCAGGGGCGCTTCTAAGCGGTGGTTCAAATTCCCGCTCCGATCACTCCTCGGACAGCGCCTCTCGGAGTCCGGGGACGGCGTCGGCGCCGTGCTCAATCTCGATGCTGGCGCCGTCGAAGTCATCGCCGATCGCTTCGAAACGCCCGCCGAGGCATTGCGACAAAAAGCCCTCGGCAACGGCGTAAAACGAGATACGATTGGCCGGTCGTGCAAAGCCGTGGCCCTCGTCGGGATACAGCGCGTAGGTGACGGGCACATTGCTCAATTGCATGGCCCGGACCATCTGGTCGGACTCCGCTTGTTTGACCCGCGGATCTTGGGCACCGTGGCCCAGAAGCAGGGGCCGCTGGATTTCGTCGGCGTAAAAGACCGGTGAGCGCTCCCGCAGCATCGCGTTGCCCTCCTCGGTCTCCGGATCGCCGACGCGGGTCGTGAACATCGCCCGCATCGGCTCCCAGTAGGGCGGAAT
>CAYUPT010000337.1:0-5013 GCA_964446725.1 uncultured Bradymonadales bacterium
CCACATTCCCGTCGCATTTTCGGTGGCCAGCCGGGCCACGCCGTCATCGCTCAATTGCAGTGTCACATAGCTTTGGCGGGCGATCTCGCGCTGGTGATCGATCTGTCGGCGCGGGCTCCAGTGAAATGCCGGATCCGACAGATAGCGGGTCACCGCGGCGACATCGAAGGCCTGGCTGACGCGTCGCCCCATCCACAGCGCGCTGTTGTCGGCGGCGTCGAATTGTACCTGCAGAACATCGCGGTCGCGGTAGGGCCGAAAAAAGCGGTGCATCGGCGCGTTGACATCCTGTCTAGACATCACCTCGCGACCGGTGGGAGCCCGGCTGCGAGCGCCGAATAACAGCCCCGACGCCTCCAGGTCGCGGGCTACCGTCCACACCGCCGCCATCTGTCCCGGCTCCTCGACGCCGTCGGGCACGGTGACCACCGGTCCGTCGGCGTGGGGCCGAATGACGTACAGCCCCAACCCGCGGTGGTCCGGGTAGCGCTCCAGTGGCTCGCCGATCACCACCGCCGTTTCCCCGCCGTCGTCGACGGTCCACAGCTCGAGTCCCAGTCCGTCCAGGGCATCGCCGACGGCCCCCGACAATGCCCTGCCGTCGGCGACGACGGATTCGATGGTCTCCGATATCCCCTCTAGCCGGTCGACTTCCCGAGGCCGAAGCGTCCCCTGTGTGGGTCGCGTTCCCACCAGCGCCGACCGGGTGAGCAATTCGACGTCGATCGCCTGGCGGTCGCCATCGACGACGTGCTCCTCGACGTCTGCCGCCCCTTCGTCGATGGTCCGCGGCGGCGTCATGACATCGGCGATAAACCCACCGACCACAAATCCGACGATGCTGATCAGAAGCGTCGGCACCACCACCAGCATCACGCTCGATTGCTCGATGATTTTCAACGCGATAAGACTCGACAATAGATAGCCGAAGCCAAAAAAGTCGGCGAGTCGTATCTCCGGAAAGGAACTTATGACGAGCCACGACGAGCCGAATTTGAGCAGATATCCAACGGCAAAGACCAGCACGATTTTTCGCGGCCCCTCCAGGTTCATCTGCCGCATCGGACCGGCCCGAAGCACAAGTGCCACCACCCCAGCCAACACCACGCCCTCGCCGATCGTCAACAGCGCCTTGTCGACATCGTACCAGGCAATGGCGATCAATGCCGGAACCAAAATGCCACCGAAGTCCCAGCCGACCTTCAGATTGACCCGCGCCGCAATGGCCGCCGTCGCCAGCAGCACGATATAGGCTTTGGGCGAGGCAAAAAGATCGATGGCAATATCTTCGTAGTGGACCTGAAACTCCGCAACTCGAAGATTGGTCCACGCCAATACCCCCCACTGAAAGACGGCGTAAATTGCCAGCGTCGGCGCCAGAATCTGCCAGGCCCCGCGCTTGAGCCCCAGCTTCCAGAACATATTGGCCGCCAGCGGCACAATGACCAACCCGATGGAGTTGAGCGGTCCCGGCAGATAGGGCGAAATTTCAAACCACTGTGTCACCGCCGTCCACGACGCCGGCCACAGCCAAAGCTCCCCCACAATACGCACCACGATACTGACCACAAGAAAGGCAAAAAAGCGGTCGCGGCCAAAGACCATCGACCACGCCTTGAGCGCCCCCAGTAGCTCCGACAACACCCAGACGATGCCGTAGGTACACAGCGCCTCGACGATGGCCACGGCGGCACTGGTCGGCGAGATGATCATCACACTGGCCAGATAGCCCGGCACCACCAGGCCCACGAAGCTGTAGCCCAGCGTTTCAGTCAACACCCAGCGCAGAACGACGCCGGCAAATACGATCGTCAAAATCGAGCTATCGAAGCCGCCGCCCGGAAAGATTTCGAGGGGAAGAAATTCCACGCCTACTCCTGGGCTCCGGGAAGCGTGATCTCGTAGTGCAGCCCGCCGTCGCGGCTCTCGGCAGTGAGCGTTCCACCGCTTCCCTCGACGAATAGTCGCGCCTTGTAGAGCCGACTTGCGGACTCCGTCGACGTCGCCTGCCCCATCGAACCCGGCGCCGCCAACCCGTCGGCTTGCGCCGATTCCTCGTGGAGCAGCCGCTGGAGCAGGGAATTGGGAATCATCACATCCGGCACGTGCACATCGATCTTGGTGGCGCCATCGACCTCGCGGACCGACACCTTCAGCTCCAATTCGTGGGGCACCATCCCGGCGCTATCCTCGATCATAAGTCGCAGCGCCTTCTGGATCGACTCCGGGTGGCCCTGGGCGATGACCGGCTCGTCGGGGGCGTCGAGGTCGACGGGAAGCCCGCCGGTGCTGCTTCGATCGGAGGCCGCCCGAAGCGCCTCGCGCACTGTATACTGCGCGCTCAGCGGCAATGTCTCGTCCGCCGAACTCGACGCCTCCGACGGGTCGAGCACCTGTTCGAAATCCTCGATCAGATCCGTCAGATCGACGATGGCCTCTTCCAGGCCCTCGACCAATGCCTTCTCGGAGGCCTCCAGGCCGTCGCTCATGGCCAATACCTCGGTGTAGCCGCTGACGACATTGAGCAAGTCGGCGGCCCGGGTATTGACCACCCGAATCGTCTCCAATTTTTGGCGATCCGATTCCACAGCACTGGTGATATCGACGGCGGTCATCAACATGCCGCGGACCATATTCTGGCGGCCCTCGTGTCGGCGCACCGCACAGATCCGTAACTCGACGTGGCGCTCCGGTGATTCGGAGACCGTGACCCGATAGGTCAGCGGCTCTCCGGCGTCCAGGACCTCGTCGAGGCGCTCGTCGATATGCCCCTCGTCATCTCCGGTCAGATGGGCGAGCAGACCGCCCAGCGATGTCGATGACTTGCCGGAGCGCTCCGCATCCTCCAGAAGTCGACGCATCACCGAATTTTCGTAGGTGACGTCGCCGAAGACATCGGCGAGCATCAACCCGACCCGCGCATTTTCCGACACGTCCTCCAACACCTGGCGATCGACCTCCAGATGCTCCATCGCCGCCAGCGACGCGCCGACGATATCGTCGATACGCCGCACCGTCTGATCCATCAGCGCCGGGGCATCTCGCTTGAGCCACCGCCAGTGAATTTCACCGGCCAGCTGAGTGGCGACCCGCAGAATAATCGCCCGATTGCGGGCCAGCATCGCCGCCGAGCGCCGGTCGTGAATCATCCAGAACCCCAGAAACCGCTCCTTAAACGTCAGAGGTACCACCATCGTCGACAGCGATTCATCGTCGACGTAGTCCTCCACCACCACGGGCTCCGACTTGTCGAAGGGCTTGTCATAGGGCGCGCGCCGCACATCGCGGCGTCGCTCGGTAATTTGTTCCGATGTCAGATTTCGATGGGCCCGAAATTCAAACCACCAGCTATTGTCGGGCAATTCCGCAAGACTCATCGCCGCGGTGTCGATGGCCTCGTCGGCCCGCTCTAACAGCGACGACCAGAAGGCGTCGCCGTCGGCCACCGCATCGGTGCGACGAGCGCCGGCCTCCTTGATCGCATTGGCCAAAAGCGCCTGAACCTCTCGGCCCTGCTCCCGGCGCTCCACCGCAACACCTTTGATGATCAGCAATCCGATGCCGATGCCGAAAAGGTAGTTGATGCCGCCGACGATGACGCCGAAGCGAAAGGCCAGATGCATCAGCACCAGTCCCACTGCCGCCGCTCCCACCGCCCACAGCCACGGCGGCGATCGAAGGGCGGAGACGACGCCCAGCAATAGACCGATGAGCAACGCCAGATACAGCGCACCTGCCGGCCGAACAAGCCCCGCGCCGTCGCGAAGGGTGGCCACCGCCTCGGCGCGCAATACCTCGACCGGCACCTCGCCAAAGGGCGTCGACGCCCTGTCCACCATGCCCTCCACGTTGGTGATCACCACCACGGTCCGACCCCGAAACAGGCCTTCGGGAAACTCCTCTCCCACCAGATTGGCCGCCGAAATTCGAGGGATTCCGCCCGTGAAATTGATCGCCACCTCTCGGGGCAACACGCCGTCGGGCTCGTCGGCCAACAGGCCCACCAGCATCCGACGCCCCTGGTCATCCAACACCTGCTGAACCGGCGCCGGACGCCGCTCATCGGCACTCAGCTGCCACCACTCACACTGCGATGGAACCCAGCCCGGACGGTGCCGGCCGTAGTAGATGATCTGGTCGGAACACTCCGCTTCGCCGACAGCGTCACCGACGGCGAGTCCGGCCGCCGCATCGACGGCCACCCGGTCGGCGCCATCGGCGGCAATGCGCTCGATGGATCGATGCAACGCCTCGCCCTTCCAGGGCGGAATGCCGCGCTGGTCGACCACATTGTCGTCGAACTCCACGACCACCACCGGCTGATCGGTGGCCCGCTCACCGCGTACGTTGTAGTGCCCATCCCACAGAACTCCGTCGAGCACTGTCCACAATCCCGTCGACTGCAGAAGTGCCAGCACTGCGGCGGCCACCGCCATCGCGATCACGCGACGTCGATGATGTCCCCACCACTGCCCAATCCTCCATTGCCAACGACTGCGCCAGGCCAACGTTCTCCAACGGCGTAACTACAGGATAAACCACTACTACTACTCGGGAGCTTAGCCGTTGTCGCCCGCGGGCGCAAAATTTTGTATCTGGCGGCAGCCGGGATATGAAACCACACCGCCACGATAGCAAGATGCGTTCGGCTCCAACAAAACAGGTTGGCGATATCATCGCGACGTCGGTCGGATACCCACATGAGCGTTGGAGCCGATGACATCCCCTGGACCCGCGAGGAGCAACGCGACGCAGCGGGACTGTCATCGCCTTCGCCAGCCTCACACCGCCACGATAGCAAGATGCTATCGGCTCCAACGAGATATGGCTCCACGCCGTCACGATAGCAAGATGCGTTCGGCTTCAACGAAACAGGTTGGCGATCTCATAGCGACGTCGGTCCGATGCCCACATGAGCGTTGGAGCCGATGACATCCCCTGGCCCCGCGAGGAGCATTGCGACGCAGCGGGGCTGTCATCGTTCTTCGCCAGCCTCACACCGCCACGATAGCA
>CAYUPT010000338.1:0-5009 GCA_964446725.1 uncultured Bradymonadales bacterium
GTTCCTCGTCGAGGGACGACAGGTTATAGAGTCCGGGATGCGGTCCGTCAAGGACAAACTTGAGCGCCGGGGCCATAAGTTCGGTGAGATGGGGGCGTCAGCGGGCGAGGAAGCCGATAGAGCGCACACGCTTTCACCGCTCACATCGTTTCTGTCACTGGATATGAAGGCCGGTGGAGTGGTTTCAGAAGTGAGAACAGGCTCATCGGTCCAGGCGGATCGTCGGTCGGCGATCGTTCGCCAAAAGACGGACGAGGTTCGACGACTATTCGAAATCTGGTAGGCACATATCTGGCAGGCACATATAAGTAAGGTGTTGGAATGATTTGACCGACGAGCTCCGAGATGGCCCACGACGACATCCCGACGGTCCTCGATGAATCGACGACACGCACCGTCGCCGATTGGCGCTGGTTGGCGGCGGTGTTTGCCGTAGCGCTTACGGGCCTGGCGCTGTTTTCGGGAGATCACCTGTTGGACCAGAGCACGGATCCGCACTTCGTGTACCTGGCCAATACCTACAACTCGATGATCGCGGCGCCGTTTAGCGACGATGCCGCCGAGCGACGGGAGGGCCGAGTTCCTTTTGAGTTGGATCGCGATCCACCGCATCGAAATGACTGGGCCAGCTACTGGGATATCGAGACCACCGACGGGGAACAACTTCAGGGGAACTGGCAACAGCGCCAGGGAAGCGGCCCGTTTCGGCTACTCGGCGACGCCACGATCGTCGACCTTCAGCCGGCAGACGTGGAGTCGTCGCAGCGGCGCTACTTCGTCTCATTTCCACCGGCGCCGTCGTGGCTGATGATGCCGCTGGCGGCCATCTACGACTACGAGGTCAACGACGTCTGGTTCACCCTCTTTTTTGCGGCGCTGAGCGTAGTGCTGATGTTTTTGCTGCTGGAGCGGCTGGCCGCCGGCGGCGTCACCGAGCGCTCTCGACGCGACAACCTGTGGCTTACGGTCCTCTTTGGGTTTGGCACCGTCTTGTTGTGGTGCTCGATTCTGGGCCAGGTCTGGTTTACGGCGCTTGTTCTGGGCACCACCTTTACACTTGGCTATCTGCTGTGCGCCATCGACGCCCGCTATCCCTTTATTGCGGGCTGCTTTCTGGCGCTGGGCTTTGCTACGCGTACGCCCCTGTTATTTTCGGCGATCTTCTTTTTTGCCGTCGTCTTATTTCCCGGCGGTCGCTGGATCGGCCTTACATCGGGACGACTGAAGTGGGCCGCCGAAAAGCTCGTCTGGTTTTGTCTTCCCTGTCTCGTCGTCGGCCTGTCTCTACTGTGGATGAATCACATCCGGTTTCAGGACTTCAGCGAATTTGGCCACACGCTTCTGGCCGGTGGGATGCGCAGCGACATCCAGCAATTCGGCCTTTTTCACTGGAATTTCCTGGGCGAAAACCTCACGGCGGCCTTCGCACTGGTTCCCACGCTCCATCAGGACTATCCGTATCTTCGGATCAGCCGACACGGAATGAGTCTGCTGTTGACGACGCCCGCCTTTCTGTATCTTCTGTGGCCTGAGCGGCGAGAAACGACGCAGCGCCAGTTTATGCACCGGCTGTTCTGGCTGACCGTGGCCGTCGTCGCCATTCCCGGATTTTTCTACCACAACACCGGATTCGAGCAATTCGGATTTCGCTTCAGCCTCGACTACACGCCCTATCTCGTCGTCCTTCTGGCCCTCGGACGCCGCCAGATCACCTGGCTATTCAAGCTGGCGATCGCCGCCGGTTTTGCCGTCAACGCACTGGGCGCGGTAACCTTTAAGCGGATGCCGGAATTTTATTACAGCGGCTTTTTTCCGTAATCGGGAGCCATCGGGCGCTCCACCGGCGGTCCCCCGACTTGCATCGAATCGCACCGACAACGTATGCATTTACGCAGGATACTTGGCCGAACAGCCACCTCTGACCCATCGGAGACATCATGCTCAATATCTTCAAACTCCCGGAACGCCCCAAACCATCGTCCGGCGGTGACGCCCAGGAACTGCACGACGAACCGCTCTTCGGCTCCTATCCCCACGCCACACTGGCCTTTATGGCCGCCGGCTGCGGCGCCATCGCCGTCACTACATTGGTCATTGAATTGGCCACCGGTCTGGCGCTGACGACGGCGTTGGAGCTCCCGGTCCCCTATCTGAGTCTTCCCGTCGGCGTCGGGACCATGATCCTGGCCGGTCTCGTCGCTCGAAATAGCTGGCGGTACGCCGTTCCGGCACTGGCACTCGGTGGGCTCTACTGGGTGGCCGCCGTAATCGGATTGTTCCTCTAAGTAATTAGGTGTCAGCATGTGTGACGGAAGCTCCGATCCGATCGAAGCGATGGCCCAACGGTTGTGGGACGCCCAGTGGTCGAAGACGCCCTGCGCACCGCCGTCGGATGACCTGGCGGAATTCGACGTGCAAACCGCCTACGAAATCCAGGAGCGCATCATTCACTGGCGCCGCGTCAAACGGGGCCTCAACGGCCCGCCGGCCGCGGTGGTCGGTCGCAAGATCGGATTGACCAGCGACGCCATCCAGGACTGGCTAGGCGTCACGGAGCCCGATTTCGGGGTCTTACTGGATGATATGATCGTCGCCGACGGCGATACGGCATCGATGGCCCACCTCTTACAGCCGCGGATCGAGGCCGAAGTGGCCTTTATTCTCGGCGATGAACTCGTCGGCCCCGGGCTGAGCGCCGGCGATGTCGTCTCCGCCACCGATCACGTGCTTCCGGCCCTGGAGATCATCGACTCCCGGATCGCCGACTGGGATATCACCTACGAAGACACCATCGCCGACAACGCGTCGAGCGGGCTCTTCGTACTCGGCAATTCTCCGCGCCAACTGAGCGACGTCGACCTCCGACTGGCGGGCATGAAGCTTCGCCAGAACGGACGAATCGTCTCCACCGGCGCCGGCGCCGCCTGCATGGGGCATCCCATCAACGCCGTGGTCTGGCTGGGCAATACACTGGCCGAATTCGATCAACATCTGAACTCGGGCGATATCGTCTTATCCGGCGCCATCGGCCCCGCCGTCGACGTCGACGCTGGCGATGATATTCGCGCCGACATCGCCGGACTGGGCTCGGTGAGCGTTCACTTCGACAACTGAGCCCATCGCCCTTCATACTGCGGCCGACCGCGCACTTCCCGCGACTTTACACCAGCGGATTCCGACCATGACCTCCACCTCCGCCATACTCGGCTCCGGCAATATCGGCACGGACCTGATGATCAAAGTTCAGGAGCGCTCCGACGTGCTCGACCTGGCAATGGTCGTCGGCATCGATCCGGACTCCGATGGCCTCCAAAAGGCTCGCGACCGCGGGATTGCCACCACCCACAGCGGCATCCAGGGCCTGCTCGACGCCCCGGTCTTCGACGACATCGACATCGTCTTCGACGCCACCAGCGCCAAGGCCCACGAAGAACACGCCCCGATTCTACGAAAGCACGGAAAACGGGCCATCGACCTTACACCGGCCGCCGTCGGCCCCTTCGCGGTGCCCGTGGCCAACCTCGAGGAACACGCCGACGCGCCCAACGTCAATATGGTGACCTGCGGCGGCCAGGCGACGATCCCGATTGTGTGGGCCGCCTCCCAGGTCGCCGACGTCCGCTACGCCGAAATTGTGGCTTCCATCGCCAGTAAATCGGCCGGGCCGGGAACCCGGGCCAATATCGACGAATTTACGGTCACCACCTCCCGCGGTCTGGAGGCCGTCGGCGGCGCCGACCGGGGCAAGGCGATCATTATTCTCAATCCCGCCGAACCGCCGGTGATGATGCGCGACACCGTCCATCTTCTATGCGACGGCGGCGCCCCGGAGGACATTGCGGAGTCCATCGAAACCGTCGTCGCCCGCGTCGCCGAATACGTCCCGGGCTATCGACTCGTCCAGAAGCCGGTCTTCGAGTCCCACGCCGACGACCCGATTGCGATGCCCGACGGCGCCGAGTTTCGCGGCACCCGGGCTACCGTATTACTGGAGATCAAAGGCGCCGGCGACTACCTACCCGAATACGCCGGCAATCTCGACATCATGACCGCCGCCGCACTGAAGATGGGCGAATTGCTGGCGCACTAACCCCTCCCGAAAACCGCCGGCACTCGACGACCAACCCCCGACTCGCCACCAGCGACCACCGACCATGACCATTATCAACGACTGCACACTTCGCGACGGCATGCACGCCATCGGCCACCAGTACTCCGTCGACGAGATGGTCGATATCGCCCGAAAACTCGACGAGGCCGGCGTCGACATCGTCGAGGTCAGCCACGGCGACGGATTGGCCGGCAACTCGCTCAATTACGGGTTTTCCGCCCATACCGAGCGCGAGTATCTGGAGGCCGTCGGCGACGTGCTCGAACACGCCGATCTGGCGGCGCTGCTACTTCCGGGCATCGGCACCATCGAAGAGATCAAGATGGCCATCGACTGCGGCATCGACACCATCCGCATCGCCACCCACTGCACGGAAGCCGACGTCGCCCGCCAGCACATCGAGTTTTCCACCGAACAGGGCCTGGATACCGTCGGCTTTTTGATGATGGCCCACATGATTCCCACCGAAGAACTGGTGGAGCAGGCGAAATTGATGGAATCCTACGGCGCGGATTGCGTCTACGTCACGGACTCCGCCGGCGCGCTGTTGATGGACGAGGCCCGACAGCGCATCGATGCCCTGGTCGACGCCCTGGATTGCGAGGTCGGCTTTCACAACCACAACAATCTCGGACTCGGCGTGGCCAATACGATCATCGCCATCGAATCCGGCGCCCATCGCGTCGATGGCTCAGTGGCCGGCATGGGCGCCGGCGCCGGCAACTGCCCGCTGGAGGTTTTGATCGCCGTCGCCGACCGGATGGGACTGGAGACCGGCGTCGATTTCTACCCCCTTATCGACTGCGCCGACGACCTGGTCCGGCCCCTCCAGGATCGCCCCGTCCAGACCGACGGAAACGCCCTGATGCTCGGCTATGCCGGCGTCTACTCGTCGTTT
>CAYUPT010000339.1:0-5004 GCA_964446725.1 uncultured Bradymonadales bacterium
CCACTATCGACGACATGGAGTGGGAATGGACGGGCCGCCACAGCGAGGGATGGGATCTCCAGCACGGTCACGCTCAGTCCGACCACATCGATCTCGAGAGTCGAATCTGGACGGCCTCTGGTCTGGAACTGGCGATCATCGACGTCGAGGCTCAGCTAAGCGGCGACGCCGTCGCCCGGCCGCTGACGGTGACGACCACTGTCCCCGGCGACGACGGCGAACTTTTGACGGGTAGTCTCGAGCGGGCCACCACGAATTCGGGCCTCGACGATCACAGTGTTCTCGCCGGCCGTTTCGGTTCCAGTGGCCCGACGGTCCATATCCACGCTCCGGATGGAACAGTGGGCCACAGCCGCTCATCGGGCGACCAACTGGCCATTGACTGGCCGCTGTGGCCGGGACTCGACGCCATCGGCGACTGCCTCGACGACAACGCGACGCAACACGTCTCGATGCGGCTTCTCGTCGGCATCGGCGACGCCCCGGTGGCCTCTGCGCTTTCGATTCCCGCCGAGACCCGCATGGTATCGACGCCGATTTTTGTCGATCCATCGACACTCGGCATGTCCCATCTGGCCGACGCACAGGCCGACAGCCCTCAAGACCTCTCTCGCAGACTCCGGGCCCTCGCCTACGGCCACTCCGACCGCGACGACCCTCGATACGGAAACGGCGGTCTGCTCGCCCACAATCTGGGCGGCCTATTCGCCATCCCCGCCCGATGGTGGAATGACCCGGCGATCGAACAGCTCCGGAGCAGTCTCGACGGTTCCAGCATCGAAGTCATCCCGGACGGGCCGGTTGCCGGCGACTCGTCATCGAGATCCACGGTTTTGGCCGACCTCGATGATTGCGCGGCGCTGACCGCCGGCGATGACAATGAACTCCCGGCGACGATCATCATCCCCGATCTCGACACCGACGCGCCGATCGATACACCGGTAGCCGCCCCCTTTGATCCCGTCGTTTCTCCCGGCGTAGTCCCCTCGGTCCGCAGTGAATTGCTGGAGCGTCACTTCGAAGTCGACGCTGCCGACGGCCTGGCGGCCCGCGGAACCCGGCGCTCAGCGCTGGTCCCCGTCGTCGCGACCCGAAACCCACTGGTCGACATCGCCTCCGACGGCATCCTAAGCCCCGACCGAAACGGCCACTGGAATCTCGACGACGCACTGGCCCGGCGCCTGACTCGACTCGACTTCGACGCCGACACCCACCGGCGCCACACCACCGGCTTCGCCCCACTTCGACAGCGCCTCGACGAACAATCGGAATCCCTCGCCCACTGGACTGCAGACGGTGACCTCAGCGCGGCATCGCGGTCCGGGGATCTGCGCGACCTGTATTTCCTGGGCGATCTCGAGTTCGACGGCGATGTAAGTGGCGACGGCTTCGTCACCTGGCGTTTCGACGACTCCGACATGCCCGCAATCGACGAACCGCCGGCTGCCGTCGTGTTTGAGTTTGAATGATGTTGAGACGTCGATCAGGTGACGCAGATCTCGGATCTCACACCGACCCCTCCGACTTCCCCGACGCGGGGAAGTGGCTGCGAGCGCTTTTTAGCGAGCAGTCGATGGGGTCTACGCGAACCCTCGATCCCTCGTCTCCTCCACAACCTTCGTCGTCCACCCGTCCTTCGGCTGCTCGCCGATGCCTTCGAGCAACTGCTTCGCCTCGTCGTCGCGCCCGCGGCGTTTCAAAACGCGAGCCCGCAGGGCGTCGATTTCGGCGCCTCGCGCCGGGATCATCTGCCCCATCGGCTCTCGTAGCTCCCCCAGAAGGTCGAGCACTTCGTCGCTGCTCTCGTCTTCGGCCTCGTAAGCCGCCATCGCCAGCGCCCGGCTCATGCGAACCCGCGGATGACTGGCATCCTCCCACATCGCATCTTCGATCCACTCCTGGTAGCGCTCTTTGTCGTCGCGGCGAAGCGCCAACTCGGCCTGACAGGCCAGAATTGCCGCCAGTTGACCGCGCGCCGACTTCTCGCTTGTGGCATCGTCGATGGCCAGTTCGTCGGCCCACTGGCGGTCGTCGTCGCGAAGAGCGAGTTCCATCTTCCAGCGCCGGGCCTCCATGGCATAGGAGCCGGGAAGTTCGTCGTCACCGCCCTCCAGAATCGAGCGCGCCTCGTCGTAATTGCCGAGTCCGATATGAGCCCGGGCACAGACAATGCGCTGGTTGGCCACCTCTCGTCGGCTGCGAATAATCGAGGCCTCCATGCGCTTTCCGGCGTACTCCACCGCCTCCTCAAAGGCCTGTCGCCCCAGCAGAAATCGACCGACGTGATTGCGCAACACCATGTGGGCGATGAGCAACACGTAGGGGATGAGCACCAGATACAGCGCCCGGGGCACGAAAAAATCAGCCCAGTCCTCCCAGCCCGGAACAAAGGCCAACACCACGCCGATCAGATAGGTCAGCGCCAGCCCCAGGCCCAGCCCCCCGATCAGGGTTACAAATGCGGGATAGATCCGTCGCGACACAGCCTCTCCAGATCAGAAGTCCGGCGAACGCAGCCGATCTCCGCCGTCGATGGTGATGAGGGCGCCCGTGATGTAATTCGCGGCATCGGAGGCCAGAAACTGCACCAGTGGCGAGATGTCATCGGGCGTCGCAAAGCGGCCCAGTGGAATCTTGGACTCCAGCTTCTCGACGGTCTCCTCGTCGTCCCACAGCCGCTCGTCGCTGCCCTCGGTTCGAACCGGCCCCGGCAGTACGGCGTTGACCGTAATGCCCGTGCCGCCCCATTCGACGGCCAGCGTTTCGGTCAGACTATTGATACCCGCCTTGCTGGCTCCGGAGTGCGCGATCAGCGGCGAGCCGTTGTGGGCGTTGGTGGCGCTCATATTGATGATGCTTCCCGCAAAATCGCGGGCCAGCCACTGCTGGCCGACGGCGCGACTCATCAAAAATGTGCCGTTGAGATTGATGTCGATAATGCTTCGCCAGCCGTTGGGACTCATGGCCATCGCCGGACTCATGAAGTTGGCGCCGGCGTTGTTGACCAATACGTCGATGCGGCCCTGCTCGTCGAAAATCGAGCCCACGACCTCGTCGATGCGCTCGTCGTCGCGAATATCGAGATCGGCGTAGTAACTTCCCTGACCGCCGGCCTCTTCGACCTCTTGAATCGTCTGCTCCAGCGGTTCTTCGCGGCGAGCGGCGACGACCACATGGGCCCCGAGCGACGCGAAATCGAGGGCCAACTGCTTGCCGATTCCCGTGCCGCCACCGGTGATCAGCACCACCTTTCCGTCGAATAACTCTTCTGAAAATACCATTATCTATCCCGAATTCGAGACCATTTCCTGTACTGCATTGATGACCATCGAGACCGTAATCCGACTCGCGGTCGATGTCGAGTCACCAGCGCTCACCACACGGCGCTCTGCTCTGTGGTCTCAGCCTCCAGAATCTCGCGCTGCCGCTTTTCGATCCAGTCCACCGATTCCCCCAACTCGTCGAGCAGTCTCAGCAGATCGTCGCTGGTATGGCCGACCTCGAGTTCGTTGAATTTCAGATAGCCGTCGTCGATCACCATCTCCGGACCCAGATCGCGAAGATGCCGCTGGATCTCGTCATTTTTGAGCAACGTCTGCAATTCCGGTCCCGGATCGCCGGAGAGATAGAACTCGCTGTCGAAAAACTCGTCGCCGATCGGGGTATCGGCACCGTCGACGTCGCGGATCTTTTGATCGAAACCGTCGGGCCACAGCGAAATACCGCGCCATTCTCCGGGCAATTCCACGGCAGTGACAACGCGTCGCTCCAGCGTTTTTTTGTGTTTCGTCATCTGCGTCTCGTGCATCTCGCGCTCGACAAAGTCGATCTCCGCCTGCACACGGCGTCCATTTCGCTCTCCCGTCACCCGCGGATTTTCCAGGGGAGTTGTCTGAAGTACTGACGA
Source organism: uncultured Bradymonadales bacterium (assembly GCA_964446725.1). Lineage (GTDB taxonomy): Bacteria > Myxococcota_A > Bradymonadia > Bradymonadales > Bradymonadaceae > SLJM01. Next base: position 3,908 of record CAYUPT010000339.1, read on the forward strand.
CTTCCCGGCGTGAAGCGTCATCCCCGATTCGTCGGCTAATTCCTGTAATATCACGGGCTTCTTCTGCTGATTTCGATTCATGATAAACATCACCACAATCAGAACTCCGCCCCCCACGGAAAAGACCATGTTCACGAACTCCACGATTCCTCCAAGATGAAAGCCCTTGTCGACGGAGAACAGCTCCCCGCGCTGTGTTGAGATGCGGCGCAGATTATCAAAACACAGCCGTTTTTTCGACACGGATCGAGGACACCGCCATCGACGACAGTCATCACAGATTCTGTGCATTCGCGCCGTAAATCGCTATCCTGAGCCGGGCAACCGTTGTGTTTATCAACTACGGGACTGTGTACTGTGATGCTCTGTTATAGACTCCGACAAACCGCCCTGGCCGCCGCCATTCTCGTCGCGGTCACCACCGGTTGCGCCTCCACCAATTACGCCGCGGCCGAAGATCTGGAGTCCTGCCCTGGCACCGACGACGTCGCCGACGTCGAGGGCTGCCAATTTGTCGACGGCGATCTGATCATCGAATACGTTGACGGCGATGCTCTCCAGTCGCTCGCCGATGTGCGCCGCATCGCCGGTTCGCTTAAAATTCGCCACAGCCCGGCCCTCCAGAACCTCGACGCCCTCCAACAACTCCGGCGCGTCGATGGCGATGTCCACCTGGTGACACTTCCCGGCGTCGGCGACATCGACGGGCTCGACGCCCTGCAGCATATCGGCGGCGAACTTCACATCGTCGACGTCGACATCACCACCTGCCGTGCCGACGTCCTCGCCGCCGGAATCGATGGTATCGAGGCCCAATCCATCGGGCTTCGCCAATCGAGTGACTGCACCGATGAGGGCCCCTCCGGCGGTGACGACAGCGGCGAGCGACGCGCCGAAATCGACGGCCCCATCGACGAACTCCCCGAACTCGACGAGATGCGCCGCGGCGACCTTTTAGAGGACGTCCACCCCGAATTCGTCGACCGCCTGCGCCTGATGTACGCCCTGCTGGAGCACGAGGGTATCGAGATCACCTTCGTCTCCGGCTATCGGCCTCACGAGACCTTTTACGACGCCGAAAACCGCCACGCCAGCTG
>CAYUPT010000340.1:0-4997 GCA_964446725.1 uncultured Bradymonadales bacterium
TCGAAAAGATTCAGGGCGGCATCGATCGGGTCCGCAATATTATCGACAACCTGCGCACCTTTACCGATGCCGCCGAAAGTCAGGCCGATCACGTCGATATCACCGACCTCGTCGACTGGGCGATACGCCGCAAACAAGAGCGCGTCGACTGCGATGGGTGCCTGCGCCCACAGCTGGACTCCGTGGCCCCCGTCTGGGCCAGCGAGGTCGGTCTCGTCCAGGTCGTATGGAATCTCATCGACAACGGCCTGGAAGCCATCGCCCGCAGTGACAAAGACGGCGTCGTCGACATCTCCTTGACCGAAGAGGGAGACCGCGTTTATCTGGTCGTCTCCGACAATGGGCCGGGCATGAAACCGGAAGTCGAACAGCGGGCACTGGAGCCGTTTTACACCACCAAGTCCGTCGGTGACGGCGCCGGCCTGGGCCTCTTCGTCTGCCAGGGCCTGGTCGACGGTATGGATGGCACCATCGATATCGAGACGACGCCCGGCAAGGGAACCACAGTCCGCGTATCCCTTCCGGCCTTCGAGCCGTCCTACTCGACGATGGCCGACGCCTGATCGCTTCGGCCCCGGCAGCAAGATGCCGAATCCGCGCCAAACCGCCGGTTTGTGACCGGCGCTTTCATGTAGCCAATATTGACTCTCGACCCTCGACCCGATGTCATCGACTGCCGCTCAAGATACCGACAATCTCCAGTCTCGCCCGCTCACCGTAACGGAGACCGACGGCGAGTTATCCGACGGCCACCGCGCGCTGATCGAACAGACCCTCAATCCACTCTTCGAGGAGTCGCCGTCGGCGACCTCCGATGGCTTGCCGGATAAGACCTTCCGCGATCTGGAGTGGCCACGGATCATCGAGCTTCTGGCCGATGAGACCCAGACGCCGGAGGGCCGCTATATCATCGAGCACTTTCAGGCCCCGAAGGGCCGCGACGGTGTCGAACTTCGGCTCTCGGAAGTCGCGGAGGTCATGGAGGTTCTCGACACCGACACCGCCCCGCCGATGGGCGGACTCAACGACATCCGCAAAGCCGTCCACCACGTCACCATCGACGGCACATTAAGCGCCGACGACCTGGCCAAGATCCGCAAGAATTGCGACGTCGCCGCCCGGGTCCATCGCTACTTCAAAAGCCGCACCGAGCAACTCCCGACGCTGTCGACGGTCGGCCGCCTCGTCGATCCCTGCCGCAGACTCCGAAAGCATTTGTCGAAGGCCATCGAACCGGGCGGCGAGATCGCCGACGCCGCCAGTCCGGACCTCAAGAAATTGCGCCGTGGCGTCCAGAACCAGCGCGACCGCATCACCACCCGTCTCGACCAATTGCTGCAATCCGATCGCTTCCAGAACGCACTTCGCGACGACTACTTTACGATCCGCGAAGACCGCTACGTGCTGCCGATTCGCGTCGGCGCCAAAGGCGAGATCTCGGGCATCGTCCACGCCTACTCGTCGAGCGGCCAGACCGCCTTTATCGAGCCCGACGAATTGGTGGAACTCAATAATCAACTGCGCTGGGCTCAGATCGAATTACAGGATGAGATCAATCGCATCCTCGAGGAGTTATCGCGCCTCGTCGGCCGCCACGCCTCGACGTTATTCCGCAACATCGAGTTGTTGTCCTATATCGACGTCGTCTGCGCCGCCGCCCGCTTCGGCAAGCTCATCGACGCCTCCGTCCCCTCTATCAGCGACCGGCGCATGGAGTTGCACCGCGCCCGCCATCCCCTGCTGTATCTCAAATTGGGGCGCGAACAAGACGACCAGGACGCCGAAAATCCCACCGTCCCCAACGACATCGTACTCGATCCGGCCAAAAAGGCATTGATCATCTCCGGCCCCAATACCGGCGGTAAGACGGTGGCCTTAAAAACCGCCGGACTCTGCGCCCTTCTGGCCCGCTTTGGATTGCCACTTCCCGTCGCCGAAGAGAGCACTCTTCCGTTGTACGGCTCGATCTACACCGATGTCGGCGACGAGCAGTCGATTCAGCAAGACCTCAGTACCTTTTCGGGTCACGTCAACAACATCAACAGTTTTCTCGACGACTGCGACCCCGACAGTCTGGTGTTGCTCGACGAACTCTTCGTGGGCACCGACCCCTCTCAGGGCGCGGCGCTGGCCGTCGCCCTCCTCGAGGATCTGGCCCACAAAGACGCCACCACCATCGTCACCACCCACTTGGAGGGGCTCAAGACACTGGCCTATCAAGACGATGTCTTCGCCAACGCCTCGATGGGCTTTGATCTCGAGGAGTTGCGACCGACCTATCAGATGATCATGGGCGTCCCCGGCCGCTCCTACGCGGTGCGCATCGCCTCCCGGCTGGGCCTAAATGATTCCGTCGTCGAGCGCACCGGCGAAATCCTCGCCGGCCAGGACCACCAGGATATCGAGGAAGTCCTGGAGGGGCTCGAAGACCAGGTCCAGGAACTCAAGGACGAAAAAGACCGCCTCGAAAAGGCTCGAAGCGACGCCGAACGCCGCGAGCAGCGCTTTCGAGACAAATACCAGAATCTACTCCAAAAGGACCGGGAGGACCTCTTCGATGAGACCCGCGAGGTCCGCAGTCAACTGCGCGAGGCCCGCGACCTGATCCGCGAGCGCCTCAAGTCGCTCCAGCAACAAAAGACCGCCCAGCGCGGCGACCTATCGCACCGCGACCTCCAGAAGATGCAGGAGTCGCTCGAAGACGCCGAAGATGCCGTCGAAGAGACCCGCGAAAAGACCCGTCCCCCGGAGCCCGGCCCCGAGGGCCTGGTCCACGTCGACAGCGACGAGTTGGAAGTCGGCATGACCGTCTACTGCCGACCCTTTAAACGGGAGGGCGAGATCCTGTCGGTCGACGACAGCGGCGGCGAAGTCCGCGTCCAGATCGGCGATCTCAAGGCCAGCGTCGATTTCGACGACCTCTTTCACTCCAGCGAATCGAAACGCCGCGATCACCACCGCGGCCGCTCCGACTCCACGTCCAGTTCCGGCGGCTCTCGGTCGCGCTCCGACGACCGCGGCGGCAAAAAGCTGCTCCCGCAAACCGACGACAATTCCGTCGATCTTCGCGGCCTTCGCGTCGACGAGGCCATCGAGCGCGTCGACATGTTTCTCGACAGCGCCTACCTCAACAATATCGACGCCGTCTACATCATCCACGGCAAGGGAACCGGCGCTCTGCGCCGCGGTGTCCGCGGCCACCTGCCCCAGTCGCGCTACGTCGACCACTTTCGCCGCGGGGAGCGCGACGAGGGCGGAAATGGCGTGACCATCGCCTTTATCAAAGATCAGGCCTGACATCGTTTCGAAGAACAGAAGAAACCGACGCCATGTGGCCTGAATTCATCCACCATTTGACGCTGCACTTCGCCATCGTATTGCCGATGGCGCTGGCGGCCGTCGGTCTGTGGTCGCTAAAGGCCGGCGATGGCCGCTACACCGCACTGCTTCGCTGGGGCGGGCTCGTCACACTGTCGCTGACGGTGCTCACCGCCGTGACGGGTCTGCTCGCCGGCGGATTTGCCGGAGGCGAAGACCATCTCATTCACCACCGCTATCTGGGGATTATGACGACCATCGTCGTCGCCATCGCCGCCGTCAGCTACGACTACGGCGTGCGCCGCGACAGCGCCGACTGGCGCAGCTACGGCGTCGGCGTCTGGTGCGTCGCCACCTTTTCGACTATCGGCGCCGGCCACTGGGGCGTCCTCGCCGAACACGGCGACATCATCCCCCTGTAGCGCGCTCTTCGATTACCCGACGAGCCGGGCAAACCGGCGGGCCTCGTCGGCCTCATCGCCGTGTCCCAGCGCGTCGGCCACTGACGCCAATAACTCGTGGATCTCGGGATTAAAGGGATTGATCCGCGCCGCCTCCCGCAGCGCCTCGCGGGCCGCGTGGTAATTGCCGCCGGCCTCATACGCTCGACCCAGCTCCAGCCAGGTCGACACGTGATACGGATGGAGCTCCCGGACCGTCTGCAGGGCCTCGACGGCCTCTTCGGGCTGCCCACTTCGCGTAAAACTCTTGGCCATTCGCGTCTGGAGCATCGGATTGGTATCGCCGATAATTTCTTCGGCCTTGCGGTACTGGACGGCGGCCGCACCGTAGCGCTCGCGGACCTGGAGCATCTGACCCAATTCGATGTGGTCTCGTGCCTCCGGCGTCTCGACCTGATCTAAGACGCCCTCTTGGCCCGCGGCCTCATCGTCAAAGACGAGCTCTTGCTGATACACATCGTCGCCGTCTTCGGGAAGTTCCGGCAGCGGTCGGTGGTGAATAAAGCGGCGCCATTCGTGTTGCTCGAACTCCTCCCAGGGCATGCCGACCACCTGTGCATAGGCCTGACGGGCGCCGTGGCCGTCGTCGATGGCCTCCAATAGTCGTTCGAAGGCACCGTCACCGACCTCCTCGTGGAGGTACTCCATGGTCGTAAAGACCTGGGCGAAGGCCACCGCCGCGTCCTCCTGGCTCGGAAGCATGGCCATCGACGGATGCATATCCTCGAAGGTCACCAGATCGTCGTCTTCGTGGCGCTCTCTGAGCAATTGTTCCGAGGACCCGGCGAGCATATGCTCGTCGTCGCCGCGCCAGCGCCGCTCCAGAAACTTGGCCAGTCCCTCGTGCATCCAGATCGGGACGTCTTCGACGGTCTTCTGATTGATCACCAGGTGGATATACTCGTGGATCAATGTGTCGACCCAGGAGTATCCGCGCAACACCGCTCTTGGACTGGTGATCATGAGCCGATTGTACTGACAAAGCGCGATGGTCCCCGAGGTCCGAATATTCTCCTCGGTCAGCGCCGACACCTCGGCGAGCGTCGTCTCCTGCGGATAGACCTCGACGCGCACCGGATCATCGGGGCGATGCCCCAGCACATCGCCGATTTCGTCGTAGGCCTCCTCGAGCGCTTCCAGTGCAAAGGGGACGAGCACTTCGTCGGCCCCGGGTTCGACGTACATCTCGAAATTGCCGGAATCGCTGACGTGGCGTTC
>CAYUPT010000341.1:0-4995 GCA_964446725.1 uncultured Bradymonadales bacterium
CCCTGCGCTGTCTGAAATGGACCGCAGATGATGCCAAAAGCATTAGTAAAACCGCTGGACATCGGTGGTATGCTGCGCAAACGAAGCCGGTGTGTAGCCGTATTCGCGATCGACGAGTTTGTCGAGTTGCACCATAATTTCATCGACATCGGCCTGGAGCCGCGACCGGTACCGGCGCTCGTCATCGGGGTGAAATGGCCGGAAGTCATCGCCGATGTGCTCGCCGACGTCCATGGCCTCGCCGAAACGAAGTCGAAATACGCCGCCCCGAGTAAGCGGGCTGTTGTCGATAAACGCCCGGTCGGCGCCACTGATACCGACGGGCACAACCGGAATCCCCAACCCGATGGCGGTCTGGACGATCCCGGTATGGCCCCGTGTGAGATGTCGCTCCACCTCGCCCTCGGGGTAGATATGAAGATGGTACCCCGCGCGCACACAGCGACGCGTCGATTCAATCGTGCGGGCCATCATCTGGTAAAATAAAAGCCCCATCGCCGTGGCGTAGTCCTCGCGATCGGGCCGAAATGGTCTTCCGAGCATATCGCGCGGCGTCGTTGCCACCGCGGTGTAGGGTTGCTCGTCGGGAAGTTCGGAGTGACCGTCGACACAGTCTCGAAGGTGGCGGTACTCATCGTCGCCCGGCGGCCTGCCGAAGAGTGCTCGAAAATCAGCGGAGATGAGGTAGCCGCGCGACACCAGCGGGAAATTATTGCCAATCGCTCGCATGAGCAACCGATGAAACCGGCGCTTGTACATGCGGGCCTTGACCCAGCCGACCATCGACTCCTCGCGCTGGAGCAACTCGATCCACAGCGGAAGAAAGTCGAGGACGTGGGTATGATTCGTCGCAAAAATGACGGGCCGATCCGGCACGTTGATGGAATGAATACATCGCGGTGTCGACTTGCCGAGCCAGATAAGAAAGCGCGCCAATTTGACGACCGCCGAGGTCACTCGCGGCCGTCCCAGCGGTTCGTAGTGATCCAAAAAATCGAGATCGATTTCCATGATGCCCCCGGTGCCAAACACTCTGTTGGAGTTGTGCACCGAATATGACCACCAATCTGGCGAGGCCAATCATCGAGCGATCGCCACGGTCTGCGTGTGGAGGGGAAACAAAAAAAAGACCCGCCTTCGCCGATGGGCGAAGGCGGGTTCTCAGAAGCGGTCAAAAAGCGGACCGAGGCTCGGCGAGATGATTTGTTTGGCTTCAAAGCGATCAAACGTAGGCATATCCGGAGGATATGTCGAGGCTTGAGCGCAACGAAGCCGGGCAAATCAGCCGGCGAATGCCGAAGGGAGACTTTTTCAACTGCTTCTTAAAGCTCCGGCGGTGAGACTCGAACTCACGACTAAGCGGTTAACAGCCGCTCGCTCTACCAACTGAGCTACGCCGGATCAGGCCCGGCTGTTCCGCCGGGGGCGCACATATTTGTCACAATCGAATGGCCCTGTCAATTCCTTTTGTCGATTTTTTCGTGTACACCGTCGACAGCCGATCGCCAGTGGTTCGACGGCCCTCGATACCGTCGATTCCGACGATCGGTTTTCATTTCAATCGCGGTGTTCATTTTTGCCGCCGTATCGATACTGTACGACTTGTATCCCCCTCGGACTCAGGTCGATTTCCGTTCTCCGACGTTGGCCGTATGACACACCACAGCAGTCCCCCGTCACTGATACGAAGTGTACGCCGTCGGGCCGTCGAAGGGGCCGACGATCTGGCATGGATCGATATCGACGCAGATCGCAAGGCGACCAACAGCCAGTGGAACGCCTTGATCGACCACATCGCCGACGACCTCCGGGATCGGTCGATTTCGCCCGGCGATCGGGTCGGTTATCTCGGTCACAACCACTGGGTAACCTGGACACTCGCCGCAGCGACCTGGGAGGTCGGAGCTGACTTCTGGCCGATCAACTACCGCTGGACCGCCCGGGAGATGGGGCGAAGTTTCAAACGACTCGGAGGTCGTCCGAAGCTCGTCGTCGCGTCCGATCGGTATCGAGATCGCATCCCGGACTCCGTACCGGGCAACGAGGCGACGACCATCGTCGATAGAAGCCACTTCATCGACGGACTCCCGACGCAGACGGCGCCCGGCGATCCATCGCGACACACACCGAAAGGCCTTTCGCAGACTCCGGGCCATCTGATCATGGCAACCGGCGGCACCACCGGCCAACCCCGGCTGGTGGGCCTCGATGCTCACCAGGTCGCGACGGGAGCCCGGATGTTTGTGGAGAGTACGGGCCTGGAGTCCGACGAGATGGTCCTGGTCTGCGCGCCGAATTTTCACGTCGCCGGGTTTGCGGCGCTGACGACGGCGGCCATCACCTGTGGGGCGTCGCTGGCGATCGCGGACCGGTTTCGGTCCACCCGTATCGCCGATGTCATCGCGGAGTATCCCATCGCCGCCACAGTGATGGTGCCCACCATGTGGAGGCGACTCTTTGACGAACTGGAATCGCGGAGCCAGAGGCTGGATTCAATGCGCTTTGGCATCTGCGGTGGAGCGCCGATGCCTCCGTCGCTCGTCGACCGCGCAGCGGCGCTGGGCACGGAGTTGTTGCAGGGCTACGGGATGACCGAGGCGGGACCGATGGTCACCCTGATGCCGCCGGGCGCCATCGACGACGGCCGACATCATCGAAAGGACTCGGCGGGATGTGCACCGGAGGCCATCGACCTGAACATTGTGGATGACCAATTGGAGTCGGTAGACGCCGGGACGCCGGGCCAGATTGCAGTGCGGGGCCCCAATATTGTCGACCACTACCTGGGGACGTCGGCCGGTGACAACGAGAGCTTTCACGACGGCTTCTTGTTGACCGGAGACAGGGGCTATGTCGACGACGACGGGTTTTTGTACGTCCAGGGCCGGATCGACAATATCGTGATCACCGGCGGGGAAAACGTCGCCCCCGCAGAGGTCGAAAACGCGCTTTTAGAAGACGAGGACGTCGGCGATGTCGCCGTATTCGGCGTCGCCGACGCGGACCTCGGCCAACAACTGGTCGCACTGGTCGTCCCCTCGAGCTCCGTGACCGACGGGCCGGATCCGGAGGCTATCAAAGAGCGCGTCCGCCGGTATCTGGCGGATTACAAGGTCCCGAAGCAAATCCACGTGGTCGAAACCCTGCCGCAGACGCCGGCCGGCAAGGTTTCCAGAAGCGACCTCGCCGGTCTATGGTCCGACCTGTCCGATGATAGGCAGTTCACCGAGACCGACGGCGACGGCACGACACCATGAGCGGCAGTTCCACTTCTCGCACGCAAACCACCCCACTGGCATTGAGTCCGGACCTTCAATTGACTGCGTCGATGGTCGAAGACGTCGCCGTCGGCGATCGGTCGGTGGCCCTTAGCGACGCCTCAAAACACGCCATTGACGCCTGTCACCGAACCCTCGACGAGGCGCGAGAGCGCGGCGATCTCATCTACGGATTGACCACCGGATTCGGCCCGCTGGCGGACCGCACTATCGACACCGGTGACATCGAGGCCCTGCAGACCAATCTCGTCTATCACCTGGCATCGGGGACCGGCCCACCGCTGTCGGCTCCCTGGGCACGGGCCATGATGCTGTGTCGGACTGTCTGTCTTTGCCGGGGCCACTCGGCGGTGCGGCCGGAGACGATGCGCCGACTGCTCCAGTGGCTCAACACGGACCTGGCGGCGGCGGTTCCGCGCTACGGCAGCGTGGGTGCTAGCGGCGACCTGACCCCGCTGTCGCATATGGCGCTGGCGATGATGGGCGAGGGCTCGATTTTGAACGACGGCCGTCCCGTCGACGCATTGCCGGTATTGCGCCAGCGAGGCATCGAGCCCGTGGAACTGGGCGACCGCGACGGTCTGGCACTGGTCAACGGCACATCGGCGATGACCGCCCTGGCGGCCCTGGCGCAGATGCGCGCCCGACGGGCCCTTCGATGGGGCATCGATCTGGCGGCGCTGTACGCCGAATGTGTGGGCGCTCATCGCCAGGCCTTCGATGCACTGGTCGATGAACTCCGCCCTCATCCCGGCCAGCGCCAGGTCGCCAACCGATTGCGCGACCACCTGGACGATAGCCGGCGACTGACGGAACGACCACAGGGTGTTCAAAACCCGTCCAACCCCCGTTCAGCCGTCGACGGGCTCCCGCAGGATGCCTACTCCCTTCGCTGCATCCCGCAGATGCTGGGCGCCGTCGCCGACGCCATCGACTACCACGACAACATTGTGACCACCGAACTCAACAGCGTCTCCGACAACCCGCTTTTTGATCCCGAGAACTCCCGGGCCGTCCACGCCGGCAATTTCTTCGGCCAACACATCGCCCTGGCCTCCGATCATCTCAACCAGTCGATGACCGTCGTCGCCGTCCTCGCCGAACGCCAAATCGCGGCGCTGACCGACGAGAAGCGATCGCCGTTTCCGGCCTTTTTACAGCCCAACAACACCGGCATCCAGAGCGGTCTTATGGGCGCTCAGGTCTCGGCATCGAGCCTGATCGCAGAACTCCGCACCACCGCACAGCCCCTCGGTAATCAGTCGATTCCGACGAATGCCGACAACCAGGATGTCAATCCGATGGGAACCCTGGCGGCGCTTCGAAGCCACGATATTCTGGATCGGGTCTTCGAGGTGCTATCGATCCACGCCATTGCCCTGCGCCAGGCTCACTATCTGGCGACCGACGACGGTGGAGACGGCGGATTTTCATCGACGTCGGCATCACTCGTCGAACAGCTCCAACAGAAGGTGGAACCCATTGTCGACGACCGGCCCCTGGCGGCCGACATCGACACGCTTCGACAGTGGCTCGACGGCCGCCGGTAGCGACGCCGGTAAACGCCCCCGGTTTCGTCCACGAACTCCCCGACTGCGATCGCCGGTGGGGCGCCCTCCAGATCAAACCTGTTCAAAACCTTGTCAAAGATGTAAACGTAATTAACGTTTCGTTCGGCAGCGTGATCTGTATGGCCGCCGACGGGCTGCGCCAACAA
>CAYUPT010000342.1:0-4992 GCA_964446725.1 uncultured Bradymonadales bacterium
CACGCCCTCGACGTTGCAGCCTGCTACCGTCAACTTCGGATCAAGGCGTTATAAGTGTTTGAGCAATCGCGCTTTTTATCGAAGAGCCCCATCATGACAGGTCGATCGATCATTTCGGCACCAATTGCAGTCGCCGTCGTGCTGCTGGTGGGCTGTGAACCCCAGCCGCAACCGCGCCAGGACGACTCGGAGCCGGAGCCGCTGGATGTCGCCGAAATCGAACCGATGCTCGCCGTCGATGACGATGAGCGGCCGGAGCCGCAGCCAGAACCCGTCGACTTTCAAAGCTGGCCGGGGAGCCACGAATACGACACCTTCGATCTGATGTGGCTCGGCGGCGACGATGAATTGCCGCTGCGCGACAGTCCACAGCCGGATGCCGACGTCATCGGTTCGGTCTCCTGGCTCGATGGCGAACACATCGACTGGACGACAACAACGCTTCTCGTCGAGACCCCGACGATTTACCGCGCCGACGCACAATTCGAGTTGGTCGGAACCCCCTATGATGTCGAATTTGGGGAGTTGGCGATCGAGGACGAGGAATACGTCGTCGACGAAGGAGAGCCGGTCTTTGTATACCGCTACGGAGGCGACGGAACCTGCTATCTGGGCGTCCAGTCCGAGATCGTCTACACCGAATGTCCCGACGACAATCTGCGACAGGAAAACGGCGAGGCCATCGAGGTCGACGGCGAAAAACGGTGGAGTCCCCAGACGAGGCAGTGGTGGATCGAGGTGTCGACCGACGGCCTGCGGGGCTGGTTTGACATCGACGATGCGCCGGTGGAAGTGCATGCCCGCGATATCGAGGGCTACGACGAATTCGACGGCACCGGTTCCGGCGATCCTTCCGAACGGTACCCGCGATGAGGTCGGTGTCCAATGCGGTGGGCGCGAAGGGCTACACCAGCGTCAAATAGGCGAAAATCCAGGGGATACTCGAGATGCCCGTGGCGGCGATGAAGACGATGGCCGCCGGAATCAGCGTGGCGCGCCGGGTGGTGCGGGCGACCTTTTCGATGCGCCGCTGGATGCCGTCGAGATGGGTGTCGTCGCCGGACTCCGCGAGTTGCGCAGCCTCCGGTGTCGAATCATCGCCGGAGGTCTCTTGGTTCGGTGACGAGTCGTCGTCGGAGAGCATTTTGCGCTCGATACTCTCGGTCAGCGAACTCGCCGTCTTTTTTAAAATGCGATTGAGGACGAAGCTAATCGGCGCTCGCAGCAGTCCCAATTTGACGCTGATCACACTCTGAATGGAGGGGACGATGGCGCCGTGGACCAGGCCGCCGGCCAGTTCGGCGCGGACCTCCGGCTCGCCGAGTTGGCGAATGTCGGAAAACGCCGTGCGGATCGTCTGGAGGGTGATGTCGATGATGGCCGTCAGCTGTTGGAAGAGCCGGGCAATGACCAAAAGCGCGGCGGCGAGGATGCCGATAAAGATCCCCTGAAGCCCCATGTAGACAAAGGTCAATACGGCGATGACCATCGTCGCCTGGGGCGCAAATAACAGGCCCCACAGCACCAACAGAGCGAAAATCGAGCCACCGAGTCCGACGCCGGCCCAGGGAAGAAAGTGGGCGATGCCAAAGAGCTGCTGGAATCGCTCCTTGAGTTCTTCCGTTTTGTAGCGTGTAACGTCGACAGAGGTCGCGTCCTCGATGCGGGCGATGACATCGTCATCGAGCTCGATCGCCGATGAACCCGCGGTGGCAGTGGGTTCATCGGTGGCCGTCGAGTCCTGTTCGGAATCCGTCGTCGGTTGTTTAGTCACAGGGCTTCTCCGTGCTAGGCTCCGGTGGACGACGTGGCCGGTCAACGTAGGTTTATGGTGGAGAGAGCGCAATGAACTATCGCGAACGGTGGACAGTGGCCGCCGACGGAGCATCACTGGCCTTCTGGGATGAAGGGGATGGACCGGCGCTGGTGCTGACCAACGGCTTTGCCAATTCGACGCTGTACTGGGAACCGGTGCGGATGCAGCTTCGACAACACTGGCGGATTGTGCGCTGGGACCTGCGCGGTCACGGCCGATCGGGAGCAGTCCGCGATCTGGATACGATGACTGTCGCCGGCTGTGCCGACGATCTTCGGCGGGTCCTCGACGCCGCCGGTATCGAGCGGGCTGTGCTGGCCGGGTTCTCCTTCGGCACTCAGATCATTCTGGAGGCCTGGCGCCAGTTTCCGGAGCGCATCGATGGCCTCATTCCCACCCTCGGCCCCTACGAAAGCCCCTTCGACACGCTGATCCATCCCGCGGTCGGCCCTTTGATCTACAAGCTGTACGAGGCGATTCCGCCGGCGGTCTGGGGCACGGGGCTGAAACTGGGCGCGCTGGGTCCATTGCTTCGGCCGGTGCACATGGTGGCCCGCGAGATCGGTTTTGTCGGCGCCGACGTTACACTCGACGAAATGGAGCCGTTTTACACCCATCTCGCCGGCATCGACATCCCGAGTTGGTACGTGATGGGACGGGCTGCCCAGGAGCACTCCGCCTCCGATATTCTCGCCGACATCGACGTACCGTCGCTGGTCATTGCCGGGGGAAGTGATCGCTTCTCGCCGGGCGAGGTCGGTCGACAGATGGCCCGACAGATGCCGAACGCCGAATTGCTGTGGCTCGAAGAGGCCACTCACACCGGCTTATTCGACGAGCGCGAGCGCATCGGCGATGCCATCCAGAACTTTATGCAATCGGTCTACGCCGGGGCGCAATCGTCGCGGGCTGCCGCCGGCAGTGGCTAAGCGCGCCGACGCGCCGGTTGACAGCACCGGTGCGGCGTTACATTTGGAGTTGTTTGGAGTTCAGGGACATTCTGCACGCTCAGTATTCCCGAATCTGGAGAGACGTAGATGAGTGACGACAAGCATCAATTCGAAGTTGAGAAATCGGACGACGAGTGGCGCGAGCAACTCGACGAAGAGGCCTTTCGCATCACCCGCAAGGGGGCGACCGAGCGGCCTCATAGCGGGGAGTACAACGACCACTACGAGGCTGGCATTTATCACTGCGTGGCCTGCGGGGCAGAGCTATTTGAGTCGGAGACGAAATTCAAATCCGGCAGCGGATGGCCCAGTTTTTACGACGCCATCGCCGGGGAGCGCATCGTCACGCGCGAAGACCGCAGTGCGGGGATGGTGCGCACCGAGATTTTGTGCGGGCGCTGTGGTGCCCATCTGGGACATCTCTTCGGCGACGGGCCGGAGCCGACGGGCAAGCGCTACTGCGTCAATTCGGCGGCCCTGGACTTTGAAGCCGAGGCGGCGGACTGAGCGCCGATGTTTCGGTACTCACGGCTCTATCCATCTATTGAGGAGTGTCAGCGATGAGTGGATGTATCGATCTACACGTCGATTCCATCATCCAGCAGCGGCTCTTTGGCTACGACGTGACAGCCCGTCACCGAGCCGGGGTCAGAGGACAGCCGCTGTTCTGGCACGCCGATATTCCACGCATGGACGAGGCCGGCTACCGGGGAGCAGCGCTCGGGATCCACTACTTTCCGTGGCAGAGCGAGCGCGGATGGAAGGAGATGAACCGCCAGATCGACTACCTCGACGAGATCTGCACTGTCGATGACCGAGTGCTTCGTATCGGAGGCGTCGACGATTTCCGGCGCGCCGCACAGCGTGGATGCATCGGATTGATGCCCGGCGTCGAAGGGGCGCATATGCTCAATGGCCGGATCGAACGGGTGGAAACACTGGCCGAACGCGATGTGGCCTACCCGACGTTGACCCACTTTTCGGCCAATTCGGCGGCCACGCCATCGATCGGTCGTGGAGCCAACGAGCGCGAGGGGCTGACGGCATTTGGTCGCCGCCTCGTCGGCGATCTCAATCGCTACGGGATCGCCGTCGACGTCGCCCACGTCAATACGCCGGGGGTCATCGAGGCCTGTCGCACGAGCAATGCCCCCGTATTGTGCACCCATACCGGCGTGGACGGTGTCTACGACGACGCCCGAAATATCTCGGATGCCGAAATCGACGCCATCGCATCGACGGGTGGGGTCATCGGCATCATTTTGGCCCCCATCTTTTTGGCGGGGCGGCTTCGCGCCGATACGGATGTCGTGTTGGATCACTACGAATACGTCATCGACCGCGTCGGCATCGAGCATGTGGCCATCGGCTCCGACTACGACGGCTGGGTCCCGACGATTCCCGGCGACCAGCGCGACTGTCGCGATCTGGTCGGAGTGGTCGACGGGTTGCGCCATCGCGGCTACGGCGAGTCGGCGCTCCAGAAATTGGTCTGCGACAATGTATTGCGCGTTTTCGACGACGTCGAAGCGGCTTCGACCATGAAAGCGACGGCGGTGTCGGCGCGGCATTGAATTCGACCAGAACGCCGTATCACAACCAGTAACGCCCCCGGCGGTGCACATTGCATCGCCGGGGGCGTTTGGGTCGTGGGGGGCCAGTTCAGCGCGTATCAGTGCTGCTCGTCGAGGTGGGTTCGCAGGCGGCTGCTGACGACCGGGTGTTCTTCGACCTCCAGGGCGTCTTGCAGAAGCTGACGGGAATCATCGCTCGAGATTTCGGCGATGGCGGCGGCGGCACTGATGCGGATCTGAGGATCGTCGGCATCGACGAGATAGGGTTCGATGGCGTCCAGGGCGTCGTCGCCGAAGCCATCGGCCACAATCGGAAGCAGGTGGTGGCGAAGGCCATCTTCGGTGCTGTCGTCGTCGAGTAGTCCGACCAGATAGTCGTAGACTTCCTCGTCCGGCCAGTGCGTCAGGGCGTTGAGAGCTCGCTGGCGGTGAAAGACGAAGGAATCGTCGTCTCGGGCAATCTCGAAGACCACCTGACGGGGATCATCGGCGGCGTCTTCCAGTGCTGCGCGGTCGGGGACATCGTGATGATGTGACAGCAACGCAGCAATCGCCTGACGCTCCGGTGTCGGTTGTCCTTCGGCGGAGTCGGGGTGGGTCTGCTGTTCGGCGTCGTGTTCCGGCGTCGACGGCGCGTCGTCGGCCAACGCCT
>CAYUPT010000343.1:0-4968 GCA_964446725.1 uncultured Bradymonadales bacterium
GTAATAGCTCTGGAAGTCGGCGGAGGCGTCGAAGAACCGATTTTCGTGCTCCACAAATGTGACGGTATCTCGTGAGACGACACCATAGCGGGCGCCGGTGGCCACGGCCAGATCGGAGGCGATATTTTCGAGGCCACCGTCGTCGATGCTAAAGAAGTCGATCGCCAGTGAGCGGTCGAGTTCGGCGGCCGGATCGTGTTCGCGGTGGACGCGGTCCTGCAGAATCTGGGAGCCGGACAACCGCTGATGGGTCGGACCTCCGCGCTTGTCGTGGAAGTCGGATTCGGTGCTGAGGCGAAAGGTCTGGGCCAATTCGCTGTCGATATAAGCGGGGTTGTCGGCGAAGGGCTGGATAGCATTGGCACTGGCGGGCATTCGCGTCGGATCGTTGGAGACGGCGGCCTGGCCGAGGCTGTATGTGGTGGCACTGAAGTTGTTGTTTAGCGACGACGGGTTGTACAGCCCTTCGTACATCGTTCGAAAGTCGGGGCGATCGGTGGGTTGTTTCTCGGGGAATTGCGATAGATCGCCGGCCACAAATCCGGGGGTATCGGATTGATTGACCTGATGGTTGTCGCCGGCGGCGACGGCTTCGTGGGCGTCGCGTCGCTCGGCCTGAATCGTGGCATTCATCGTTGCCCGGTAGGCGGCCGCTTCGTTGTGGTTCATGTCGAGAGTTAGATCGGCTAGCATCAACAGCCCCGATAGGACAATCAAAAAGACGGGCAGTGTGATGACGAATTCCGTCAGTGACGTACCGGTCTCGTCGGCGTGGAAGGCACCGAGCGGCGCTGCCCACGCGTGTCGCTGGTGGGGGACCGAGTCGGGCGTGGTATGTCGAGGCCGCTGCGTCATCGTCCCAGTCCCTCGGAGGTGTTGTCATCCATCGAGCGCAACATCCACTGCAACCGTGCGAAGTCGCGTGAGAAGTCGTAGTTGTCACCGCCGCCACTTCCGGCCATGCTCTGAAATTCGGTCAAATTCATGCCCATCGAGCCGATGGCCTCCACGGTATGGAAGACGTCGGTAAACATCGGACCCATGTCGATATCGGAGTCTTCTGGCAGGGTCACCGGCCGCAGTCGCGCCGTCCACGCCGGATGCCACAGGTCGGGGTGGTTGACCGTGGTGTCGGCAAACGTCAATTCACTGCGCGCCATACCCCAGTAGCCCATGGCCTCGTGGATGCGTCGCTCCGATGAGACGAGGCCGCCGTGGACCTGACTGATATCGTCTTCGGCGCCAAAGAAGTCGAATTTATCCTGGCTTCCACCGCCGCGCCGCTCGAGCTCGTCGTGCATGTAGGTAAAGACGATGTTTGTCGACATCTCCGTCCAGTCCTGCATCGACCCTGCACTCTGAATGGCCCAGGGTTCGGCGACGGCCGGATCGCCGGCATTGGCAAAAGCCTGTTCGCTGTAGTTGAGCCCCTGGTTGCGAAAGCTCGCATCCGAGGCCTGAGCGCGAAAATTATCGAAGGCCCCGTTGCCCAGATTCGCCAGGTGGGTGGTGCATCCGTCGCCCAAAACACACTGGTAAAAGAGCTCCGTGGAGTTGGGATTGGCGTGGTCGGTGTAGCTTCCCATCATCAGATTATTGACGACGTGTTCGGCCACGAAGGGATCGCCGACGGACTGCGTGGTCGAATCCAGGAGGTCGTCGATATTGGAGCCGTCGAATCCGGAGAGTCGATCTTCGATATGGTCGCGCATTCGCCCCTGCGAGACATTGCGAGGGGGCGATACCGGCAGCTCATCGGCGCTATTGGGGGTATTGCCGACGTCGCCGGGATTGATGTGTTGGTACAGCCCGGCGTAGGCGCCGGAGGCCGACGGCATATCCGGTGGCGGGGGGACGCTCGCAGAGACGGTGGCGCCGTTGCGAATACCCGTCATCAACTGTTCGGTCCAGGCCCACCAGGGGGTGGCGGCGGCGATGTAGCGCTGGTGATTATCGAGGGCTTTGAGGTCGTAGTAAAAGTACTCGGAACTACCGCCGGAGGCCGGGACAATCGGCTCCAGCGATGACGAGGGGCCACTGACCGCCGAATCGTCGGCCCGGCTGACATCGCGGCCCGAAAAGGTGCGGAAGTCGCCTTCGTAGTCGTCGCCGCCGATTTCGAATTCCCCGGTTTCGAGCTCGAATTCAAAGACCAGGTCTTCCAGTTCACCACACATCAGGGGATCGCCGTCATCGCCGGCATCGTCCGGAACGCGCCAGGCCTCGGAGTAAAAAACGTCGTCATCGCTGACGTCCAGGCCGTCGGGGTCCCATTCGCAGTACTGAGGCAGGTATTCGAAGATCCAGTCGCGGTAGGCATGGATATGAGCCGGATACAGACTGTGGACGGCCCAGATCGAGCGCTTCGCAATATTGCCGTAGGCGATCATATTCATCGAGCGCGCCTTGACCGAAGACTGGGTCAGAGCCGCAAAGTCCGAGGCCCCCTGAACTTCGGTCTTGTCCTTGGTCGCCAGGCCCACGTCGTAGATCATCAGGGCGAACATCATGACGATGATGATGCCGGCCAGACTCAGCAGCAGCACGGCCCCGCGTTCGTCACTGTCAAGGCGCGAAGACGACGGATCGATGACCTCGTTTCGGAGGTGTTGGATCTTCGACTGTGGAGTCCGTCGATTCATGGCCTATGGGTGACTGTGGTGTGGGGTCGGTTGTTCGATCAGAGTGTATTCGCGGGTATATTCGGCGTAGTAGCCGGGGCGGTCGGCTTCGCCCTGAGCGGCCTTGTCGGCGAAAATGCCCCGGACCAGCGGCATCGCCTGGAAGTGATCGTAGGTCATTCGAGCGCCGATTTCGGTATAGCCGCTGTTGCCGGTCTGCCAGATGATCTCGACGTCCGTCGTCAGATACGCACCGCTGAATTTCAATGCCGAGCGCGTCGGAAAATCGGTGCGGTCCAGGGCCTCGAAGAAATTGATATCCAGATCGCCGTACGCGGAGTGACCGCGGGATGCCAGATCATCGGCGGTTTGTCGGCCGAAGGCCCCGGAGCCGCTCGATACGTCGAGCTGGGAGCCCACCAGGGCGCCGCGCATATTCTTGAATTCCTCCGATGACGAGCCGTCGGTCCCGTAACTAAAGGCGACGGGAGTCATCACGGCGGCGCCCTGGATTCGGGCCATCTCTTCGACGTAGTCCTGGTCGACTGTCGCCGAGCGACCGATTTCGGGATTCCATACCCAGACTGCGCGCGCCGATTGATAGGCCGCCAGGTGGCTGAGAACGCCGGCCGTCGTATTGATCGCCAGCTGTGCCATGCCCAGGATCAAAAGGAGCATGATCGGGAAGACAATCAGGGTCTCGATAATCGCCGTTCCCGCGCTGGCCTTGAATGTGCGGCGCGGAGAGCGGCGGCGTCGAAATTGGTGCCACGAGCCGTAGGCGATAGCCCACAGCACGGCGGCGACCAGGACGTGCAGTCCAACGGAGGGAGCTGCACTGTGGGCCAATTGCGGAGTTGCCATGAACTCCACAAAGAGCTCGAGGCGTCCATCTCCCAGAAATGGAAGTAGGGTCACCACCACAACGAGTGACACCGCCGTCAGGTGGAAGAGCGCAGTAGCTGCGATACCGACGCTGTGGCGGATGGCTCGTCGCAATTTATTGGCGAGTTCATTCATATTCTTCGAGGCCCTGTCGGCCGATGCTAAATCATCACCAAAGTGCGTATTTGCGCTTTCAATAGGTCGGCTGACGTTATCGAACGGCCCCGGGACTTGCAATTCGCAACGCCCGTGTTGAGGCCACTCTTCGCCGGATTCACCCATGTTGAGGAGCAAGGAACATGCCAGACCGGTACAGCGCGGAGGTAAACGCCATGCTGTTACTTAGCTTAACCTCAAACGGGGTGGCGTCGCCGGGAGACG
This sequence comes from uncultured Bradymonadales bacterium, assembly GCA_964446725.1. Classification (GTDB taxonomy): domain Bacteria; phylum Myxococcota_A; class Bradymonadia; order Bradymonadales; family Bradymonadaceae; genus SLJM01. Next base: position 3,888 of record CAYUPT010000343.1, read on the forward strand.
GCGGTCGCCGAATCGAGGTCCGCGGGACTGGCTGTGTGGGTCGGGGACTTCCGTTTGGCCCCGCCACTTAACGGCAATCGGGCGGTGCGTAAGGCGGTGGCACATCCCGGACGCGGCAGGCGTGACAGTGATCGTGCACTCTGCAACGGCGGATCGGCGGGGCGTTGTTTTCGATAGCTGAAAATGCGGCGGTGGGGATCTGGAGGGGAACTCGTGACAACTTGGCACAGCGTTCCGTGGTCTTGTCTCCAGATCGGTTGCGATCTCCAGAGATCGGCGGTCTGGCGGGAGTAATTGCGTAAAAAAGTTCGCTTCTTCGAGAGGTCGAAATCCTCGTGAAAAACAAGGCATGATCTGGCTGTGATGGGAGGCGCATATAGTAAGGATGAAAAAGTGAATGAATACTCAGTGATATCGGGGTCGAATTAATCCTCTTTTGCCTGTTGTCAGCATCGTTCCAATCGGATAACAGTCGGGCACAGTTGTAAGTGGTCACTCAGATGTTGCGGGCAGTATTCGACGCACCACAAGTACCACTGATTGCGACGCTCTACCCGCTATTTTTAGGCTCCCGCTGGATGATAATATGTCCGAATCGACGACGAAGTTGACCCGCGGAGAATTGAGACCTCTCGGAGTGTGGACTCCGGCGAATACGGCACCGGTATTCGGTGGACAGCCCCTGAGTGAGCGCGCTCGCCGGGTCCGGGAGGCCGTCCATATCGTGGCCCATCCTCAGAGCGGACACCTGGGCATTGCCAGCGGCGGTCAGCCGACGGCGGGCCAGTTTTCTCCAGGGAACTCCGAGTATCTGTGGATGGCGACGCTGCCTCCGCTGTATCCAGAGTGGCTGGGGAACCGCGCGTTTTGTGAGGCCCACGGCGTTCGCTTTCCCTACGTCGCCGGTGCCATGGCCCGCGGCATCGCCAGCGCCGACATGGTCATTGCCATGGCCCGCGCCGGGATGCTGTCGTTTCTGGGAACAGCTGGACTGTCACCCCAGCGCGTCGAGCGCGACCTCGAGATCATCGACGGCGCCATCGGCGGCCAACAACTTCCCTGGGGCGCCAATCTCATCCAC
>CAYUPT010000344.1:0-4959 GCA_964446725.1 uncultured Bradymonadales bacterium
GTCGGCCCAGCTCCAGTCGAAGACGAATTCGCCCTCCGAGTTTTGCGTCAGATACAGGGGTACGGCGCCCACCAGCTGGTCGTCGCCGTCGCGGGCGGTCACGATGTGGGGACGCCAGCCCGATTCCGGCTCCAGGCAACCCGACGTCTCGAGGGTGTGCAACAAGCCGTATTCGACGAAGGGATTGTCGTCGTCGACCAATTCATTCCATGCGTCGGCTTCCAGTGTTGAGACCCCGTCGACAGTGTCGATCTGTAATTCCATGGCGGTGGCACTTCGATAAGAGAAAATTGGGCGGGGCTGGACTGGCCGATAATGCCAGTCTGTGCGACGATATGAGCCGGCTGGCTTTTGCCGTTAACGGATATTGTCGAGGAGCAACCCCATGCAAGCGATGGACGATCAGATCATCGAAACGGCGCTGTCGCGTCAACCCTTTCCGCTGCTATTTGCCAGCATTTCCGGCAGTCACCTCTACGGATTTCCATCCAAAGACTCCGATTGCGATATCCGAGGCGCTCATATTTTGCCCATCGACAAGGTCGTCGGCCTCTACACCGAACAGGAGACCATCGATACCACGACGACCATCGATGGCGTCGAAGTCGATCTGGTCACTCACGATATCAAAAAGTACTTCGAGATGCTTCTGGGCAGAAGTGGCAATATTCTGGAGCATATCTTCTCGCCGTACATCCACCACCGCACGCCCTATTTCGACGAGCTTCGCGAAATCGCCAGTGGATGTGTCACCAAAAACCACGGCCACGCCTACCGCGGCTACGCGCAAAGTGTGTGGAGTTCCTTTGAGAAAAACCGGCGTCTCAAGCCCTTGCTCTACGTCTTTCGCGTGCTGTTGACCGGTCTACACCTGATGGAGACCGGAGAAGTCCAGCCCAATCTGGTGCGCCTCAAGCAAAAATACCGGCTTCCCTATCTCGACAATCTCTTGGCCATGAAATTACAGGGACCGGAGGATACGCTGCTCGAGGACCTGGACCTTGAATTCTACGAGCGAGAATATCGGCGCCTGATCCAGAAACTCAACGACGCCCGCATGGCCAGCGAATTGCCGGAAAAGCCCCGGGGTAAACCGGAGCTCCACGACCTGCTGGTGCGACTTCGCATGGAGTACGCCCAGGCCTGAGGACCGGACAAGATGTCGACGGCGCCCCGGGTTATTCGACCCAGACCGTCTTTTTGTTGACGAATTCCATAATGCCGTGGCGCGACAATTCGCGGCCGATGCCGCTGTCTTTGATGCCGCCAAAGGGCAGGCGCGGGTCGCTTTTGACCATCTGATTGACGAAGACACATCCCGCCTGGAGCCGGGAGGCCAATTGGTGGCCGCGGTCGGCGTCGGTCCAGATGCTGGCGCCCAATCCAAAGGTCGAGCGGTTGGCGAGCTCGATGGCGTGGTCCGTGTCGTCGGCGCGAATGACGGCCGCCGCCGGACCGAAAGTCTCCTCATCGAAGGCCGGCTGTCCGGGCTCGACATCGACCAGAAGCGTCGGCTCGTAGAAGTAGCCGTCGCGCTGGGGAACGGTGCCGCCGACGAGGCAGGTGGCGCCGGCGTCGATGGACTCCGTGACCTGGCGATGCAATTCGTCTCGCAGATCGGCGCGGGCCATCGGGCCGACATCGACATCCGGATCGGTGGGGTCGCCGACGGTCAACGCCTCGATGGCATCCTGAAATCGGTCGACGAATTCGCCGTAGATGCCGTCTTCGACGATAAAGCGCTTGGCGGCGATACAGGACTGGCCGTTATTCATCATCCGGGCGTAGGTCCCGATTTCGACGGCGCGCTCCACATCACAGTCATCGAGGACCACAAAGGGGTCGGAGCCGCCCAATTCGAGGACGCAGGGCACCAGGGCGGAGCCGGCCGTCGACGCCACAGAGCGGCCGGCGCCCACAGAGCCCGTCAGTGCCACACCGCGAATTTCGGGGGTTTTGATGACCTCGGCCGTCGTCTCGTTGTCGATATTCAGGTGGTCGAAGACCCCCTCCGGAAAACCGGCCTCCTCAAAGAGCGCCGAAATCTCTTCGGCACAGCCCAGTACGTTGGAGGCGTGGGTCAGAAGCGCCGTATTGCCGGCCATCATCGTCGGCGCCGCAAAGCGAAAGACCTGCCAGAACGGAAAGTTCCAGGGCATGACCGCCAGAATCGCGCCCAGCGGCTCGAATTGCACCTGCGCACTGCGGGCCTCGGTATCGACGTCTTCGGCCTCCAAAAAGTCGGCGGCGTGATCGGCAAAGTACTCACAGACCCAGCCACACTTTTCGGCCTCACCCCGGGCCTGCTCGATCGGCTTACCGACCTCGGCAGTCATCAACTTCGCAAGTTCGCCGGCCCCATCTCTGAGAAGCTCCGCCAGATTGCGAAACAGGTCGGCGCGCTCCTCAAACGAACGCTCCTTCCAGTCCTGAAAGGCGCGATTGGCGCTGTCGATGTGAGACTGCACCTCGTCGTCGCTGTGGGCTGTAAAGTCGCGAATCGATTCGCCGGTAGCTGGATTAACGGAGCGCATCGGTACCTCGTTGGTGTCGGGGGCAAGCGGGCGGCAAAGAAGTGAACCTTAACATAGGGCCGCACCACCACATCGGCAAAGGCGGACGCGGTAGCGTGGAAGCGCGGAGGCGTGGAAGCACGGAAACGCTGAGACGCTGAGACGCTGAAGCACAGAGGCGCGAAAGAGCGCGTGGAGGACCGCTGATACGCGGAGCAAGCATGGCGCGGAGGCGCGGAAGGGCGCGCGAAGGACTGCTGATACGCGGTGAAGATAGGCCCCGGCGGCCTTGTGCCGCGAGGGGAATAAGCCTTGTGAGCTAGAGAATCGGAGCCCCCAACTGAACGAGGCCCCGATATGCCTTGTGCTATCGGTGAATAAGCCTTGTGAGCTAACTCTTGTCGGGACTGTCGCCGTTCGGGCGGGCTTCGACGGGATCCTTTAAATCCTCGATGTCGATCTCCTGGAGCAATTCATCGGCCGAAAGTCGCGACCCCTCGTCGACCCAGCCGAGGCTGGCGGCCATGTGGCCGATGACGTCGGGGGCGTCCCAGCCCTTCTCATCGCGCAAGACGCGAAGCGAATCGGAGCCGTCTCGTTTCGACAAAAAATCGCCGTCGTCGTCGGCCATCATCGGGGCGTGCCAGAAGCGCGGTGGCTCGACGTCGTAGGTCTCAAATAGCGCGATCTGGCGGGGCGCCGAGGCCAGGAGGTCGCCGCCGCGAACGACGTCGGTCATGCCCATGAGGATGTCGTCGATGACGACGGCAAATTGGTACGAAAAATACTCGTTGGTGCGCCGCAAAATAAAATCGCCGACGTCGTCGGCCACATTTTCGGCGTAGGGGCCGGCGATGACGTCAGTGAGCGCGATTTCGCGGTCCGGAACTTTGAATCGATAGATCGGGGTGCGATTTGGCTTTTCCTCGCGGCGCTGCTGCTCCTCTTTTTCCGTCATGCCGCGACAGGTTCCGGGATAGATCGGTCCGCCGGGGCCCTGGGGAGCGCTGGCGGCTTCGCGGACGTCCTTTCTCGAGCAGTAGCAGCGAAAGACCAGGTCCCGGTCTTTGAGAATTTGCAGGGCCTGCTCGTAGATGTCGGAGCGCTCCGATTGGTCGTAGGGACCGAGCGGACCGCCCATATCGGGGCCCTCGTCCCAGTGGAGTCCGAGCCAGCGCAGGTCGTCGAGAATCTCTTCGGCGCTGCCATCGACGACGCGGGGCTCGTCGATATCCTCCATGCGCATCACAAGCGTCCCGTCCTGCAGGCGCACCTGAAGCCAGGCGTACAGCGCAGTCCGCAAGTTCCCCAGGTGCAGTGAACCGGTGGGGCTCGGCGCGTAGCGGCCGCGGACGTGGTCGTCTCGAAGCTCGAGGGCGCGCTCCAGGAGGGCATCGAAGTCGTGGTCGCTCATCGTTGGTTCCGGTCTCGAAAAAAGAATGCGGGGCTTGTCGCTCACGACCCTAGCGACGCCGGCCCCGATCGTGCAATCGAAGTGACGTCGTTATCCCTCGTCGGCGTCGCCGTCGAGTTCGGCGTCTCCGGGGTCGTCCGGCGACTCTTCGGTGGCTTCGGCGTCCAACGCCTCTTCGGCGGCGTCCAGTGGGGGAACGATATCCTTGTCGAGATATTTCGGCGGCGTCTCGCATTCGACGTTGAGCGGGCAAAATTCCTCTTTTCCAGTGTTGAGATACGACAGGTAAGGCATGACGGGATAGACGAATTCCGGGCGGAGTCGAAAATCGGAGGAGGTGATAAATTTGTCGGCGGCGACCACGGCGTCGTATTCGCTGGTGTAGCTTCCGTCGAATTCGATGCGCGGGCGAGGGTAGCGTTTGAGCGGAACTTCGCGGTCGACTTTGCGATCGCCGCGAAGACCGGTGGTCCGGGGGACGGTGGTCGTCAGGCCGGTATCGTAGGTCTCGGTGGCCACATTGAATTCAAAGACCGCGTAGTGAGGGTCGTCGGAGTCCGGGGCGGCATCCGCGTAGTAGGGGACAATGACGGCGCCGTGTCGATTCTGGGTGTCGCGAAAGACGCATCGAATGCCCCGGTCGGTGTCGACGCGAATGCGGCGGTTCGTCAGGGGGCCGCTGTCGATGCGCGTGACGTGCTGGTGGGGGCCGCCGAAATACAGATGATCGCCGCCTCCCGGGCGGTGAACCACCAGGAGCGCAAAAATGGCGGTCAACTTGTTGGGCTGTCGCGCAAAGAGGCACTGGGCGCCGGAGACGTCGCGGGCGGTCATGGCCCGGTGGTCGGCGCCGGTGGTGTCGACGTCGTCAAATTCGACGTGGTGCCAGTTCAGATCGCCGTCGTAGTCGCTGCCACCGCTGTCGGCGATCGGCGGTCCGTCGCGGTAGTGACCGCGCGGCAGCGGGCCGTAGATGATATCGGAGATCGGCGGCGGAAGCCGTTTTTTGTAGTCCTCTCGCGACAAAATCCG
>CAYUPT010000345.1:0-4955 GCA_964446725.1 uncultured Bradymonadales bacterium
GTCACCGGTCTGTCGGGTGCTGCGACGCTCCAATTTGAGCGATGCACTCTGCAAATCGAGGCTCCGGAACCGGGGGTCGTTTGCTGTATTGAGCACAAAATCCGGATTTCGAAAGGCGTGGGTGCCTCGCTGTGGCTCACCCTCGGAAAGGGGCACCGTATTGTGGTTGAGCATCAGAAATTTTTGACCGGGGCCGATCACCGTGCCCGGTGGAAAGCCGACTTTGACGTCGTGACCATTCGTCAATGTCCACATCGACATATTGATCGGCTCGTCGGTGGTGTTGTAGAGCTCGACGAATTGGTCATTGGTCACCGGGTCTCGGTCTTCGAAGTCACCGGTGTGATCGGAGGGATCGCGCTGTGCATTCCAGCCATCGAAATGAACTTCACTGATCACGACATCGCCCGGTTCGGTTCCGTCTTCGCGGTGATCACAGCGGAGTTCTTCGCTATCTCTCATCAACCGGCACATCGACGTCGACAGGTCTTTGGCCTGCTGCCAGATATTGTCGTATTCCTCGTGGTAGATGTCCGTGACATCTTCGCCGCGCATAATGATGAGGACTTCGTCATTTGAAATCGTCGCCGCCGACGACCAGTTAAAACTTCCGGTCAACACGCGGGCATTTTCGGTCCCGGAGTCCAGAAACATGGTCTTGGTATGCAGGCGCCCACCGCCGGCCTGGTAGTCACCGGGAGTTCGGGAGTTGTAATTTCCATCGAGGCGCATATCGATGCCATTGGCGAGCAGTCGATACCCCTGGTGATACTGCCCATTGCCGTGGAGCTGCGAGCGGTCGATAATGCCCTGGACCTCTTTGCCTTCGCGATGGCGATTGATGAATTCACTGGCCACCTGGTCTTTGGTGAATGCGAAAATCTGGAAGTGAATCGACTCCTGGACGTCGCGAAGCTCCTGGAGAATCCGCCCCATGGCATCGTCCTGGGGGGCGAACCAGATTTCGACTTCCGTGCCCCCGACATTGAATTTCTTGGGACTGTCCAGCGGTTGCTTTGCCGCGGAAAAACGCCCCTCGAACATCTGTTCGAATTCCTGGGTAAAGCGCTCGGCGACGTGAATACTGTCGAACCAGATCCAGTGGTTGTTGTTGAACGTAAATTCCGTATTCGAAATATTACCGGTGCCGGTGTAGACAAACCGGTCATCGAGGATGAAGAATTTGTTGTGCATGATGTGAAATTGATTGCCCGTCTGAACCGGGATCTGGTGGTCTTCCATGGTGGCGTAGCCGTGGGAGCCGCGAGAGTATTCTCCGGCATCACCGACGAGACGAACATCGACGCCGCGGTAGTGAGCGCGAACCAGAGCGTCGATGATATTTTGCTTGCTGAATCCGTAGACGGCGGCATTTACGGATACATTGGCATTGTCGATGCGCTCGGCGATAAACTCGCTGGGCTTTCGGTTAAACTCCGACCCGCTGCGAAATCCCGGGGAGTTAAAAAAGATCGACAACTGAGGATTGGCGCTTTGAACATCGTCGGAGGGTTCCTCGAATTCACCGCACCCCGTCGACACCACCAATGCACCCGAGAGCCCGATTGCCAGCACGACCAGCAGGGCCATCCATTGTTTGAACCTATTCATCACTGCCTTCGAATCGTTATTCACGTTATTGGTCATCGAACCGTGCGAAGCGGTATGTGAAATATCACCCATCGTTGGCCTCCGACCAGAGTTGTTGCCAGACATCTACAAATTGGTCGACCGCCGGATTACTCGCCTCTTCCTGAGCGTACCCGGACTCCAGCACTTCCCACATGACGCCGTCGGCGAAGGTGTCGGAGGGATAGAATCGAACGGCGTCATCGCCGGGACCAAAGGCGGGATTGGCAATCACCTCAAAGGGCTGAGCACGCCACAACTCGTGGCTTAAAACCTGGACGGTCCGCGGCTGACGACGGTCATTGCGATCCGGTTCGGAATCGAAAATGACCATGGTCGGCAATTCGCCCATATCATCGGGAGCAATGACCGGATCGAGGGCCGCGATTTCGTCGTCCAACGTCTCCGTCGGTTCGCCGAGCAGGACCTGGACGTCGAAGCCCTCATTGTTTTTGTAGGTCAGGGCATTGATGAGATCTTCATTGGTCAATTTTTCGGTGACCACGAAGACCGATGCGCGAGCGCGATAGGTCTCGTCGACCACATTTTTGACCAGCCGTTCCTGGGGATTGAAGCGCACCCGAAGCTGACCGCGATTGGTAAATCGCAGCGGGTACTGGTGGGTCAGCGATTTAAGTGGGCCGTTGTAGACGCTGAGCGTCGTCGAAAAGACGCCGCCGTGCATCTGGCGAAATTCGCGCCCGAAGCTGTTATTCATCTCCTCGCTGATGGCGCGAAAGGCCATCCAGACCTGATGATCGTCGGTCATTGGCGCCGAGATATTCCACACCCCGGTATCGTCGATGAGAAAGAAGGTATGGCTCATCGCATTGTAATGCGCCGGCCGAACCATCTCCCGGCCCGGATTATTGACGGGGTAGGTATTGCCAAATGGTTCGTCACTTCCGGTACAGGTGATGTGTTCGTCGTGATCGAAGTAGGCGCAGTGCTCGAGCAGCGGAGTTACATTCGGCTCCGGCAGATAGGACAATTCGCCGTCGCCGAAGACGACACTGATATCGTCGTGTTCGACCAACTCCAGGAAATCCTCGTCATCATCGAATAATTCGTCGGCGACGACGCGGACCTCCACGCCCCGGTCTGCGGCATCGATCAGGGCATCTCGAATCTCATCATCGTCGAGTCCGGAGATGGCGGCATCGATGTCCTCTTCGGCGCCGGCGATATCATCGAGTAGGCCGGTGCGAATTTCATCGATTTCGTCCTCACCACCGGCGTAGTAATCGACGTAGTTAAACCACCCTTCATTGTCGTCGGCGGTGTTGTCATCGGTTGCGTGGCTGGAGATGGCGACGCCGATGGTTGTCGCCCCGACGCAGGCTGCAATGCCGGCGACGGCCAGCCATTTCCACAATACACTGTCGTTGTTCATGACTTCGGGCCCTGTTTCGGTTACATCACTCAAATTGGCCTCCCGCCGTGGCACCGGCATAATCGGCACTGTTGGGTTCGCCGGGGCTGGCGAGTGTATTTTCGCGATAGCCGTCGGCGATATTCTGGCGACCGCCGTCGTAGTCAATATCTTCGATATACTCGAAACTGACATCGTCCGTATTGGCGTGCCAACTCCGATCGATGCTGCCCATATTGTCGAAGAGCGACTGCGTGCGCTCCATAGACCGCACGGTCACCAGATCGTAGCCGCCGGCAAAGGGGCGATCCGTCGACGATCCGGCCGGTTCGACGAGCCTGCGATCGGCGTCTCGAAGTTCGACGCGCACTGCCCGCTTTCCGAGCTTGAGTCGGTCGTCGATGACGTCGGCGACCTCGCCGAAGGCGCCGTCGTCCTTGGCCGCAATCACGAGATGCTCATTCGGAGTCAGTGGCTCCTCAAATTGAGGAAGCCGAAGACTCTGTTCGTAGTCACCGGTGATCTCGATACGCCACTCCGATAAATTGATCGGTCGGTGATATTCGTTGCGTATCTCGATGAAGACGTCGTCGGGGTCGTAGGTGCCGTCATTGTGGACACTTCCCGCCCAGTTTATCTCGCTGATCTGAAGCGTCCCGCGCTCGGCGCTCGACGGTGCATCATCGGTCTGCCAGCGATACAGGACCTGTCCGTCCGCCTCGCCGGGATCTGAATTATCGAAGGCCGGACAGCCGGTCATCATCGCCATTGCGACGACGCTGACCGCCAGTCCTGTTGCCGTTGTTTTGTATCCTCTCATCGCATCCTCCTGGACCACATATAAATTCGAATCGCCGGGGACACCCCCCACCGATCGGCCCATCAAAACTGAAGTGTCGCCCCGCCGGAGATGGCCCAGAAGTTCTGGAGATCGTCCTCGCTACCGCGGGAGGTACCGACATTGCGGCTGATTTCCTCTTCATAGAATGCACCGGGTAAAAAGATGCCGCCCATCCCGTAAATCGTCAGCGATTCGTTGGCGCGATACGACAGGCTGGTATTGAGCTCGGTACCCAGCTCGGCGCCGAGTCGATCCTGGGCTTCCAGCTCGTCGCGCGAGAACCCGGAGGGCAGTTGGTCGCCGGCCTGTTCGCGATTTTCTTCCGACAGAAGGGTCGAACCGGTGTCCCAGTACTGCCAGGCGCCGAGGTCGAGGCGCAGACCGACGGGAAGACTGACGCCCAGTCCGGCGTGGAGCATCTGAGTGCCGCTTTCGCGCTGGATGTCGTGTTCGTTGTGGTGGATGCCGCCGCGCCCGATATAGGCGCTGGGTCGCCATCCACTGTAGCGCGACTGGTTGAGTCCCCCGGCGTAACTTCCCCGAAAGGAGACGAAGCCATGAGAGGTGCGCAATCCATCCTCGCCGTATTCCGGCCCGTCGGAGCGGAAATACTGGACCACACCGTCGAGGCGGGTATCGGCAATTTCGGTATTGCCCAGCAGGGAGCCGCCGAAGGCGTGACCGCCGATTTCGACATCGTGGACACCGATATCGTCCTCCTTGCGGTCAATTCCACCGGAGTAGGCGTATTCACCGACGACGCCGACTTCGCTGTCACCGATGGGCTGGGTGTAGCCGGCGCGGCTACCGGTCATCCAGACGAAATCATTGTCCGTCATAGCGCCGTGAGTCCCCTCGTGACTTCGGTCCGATCCGGTACCGGCGGCGCCGATTGCCGAGTAGAATCCGAAGGCCCGGAAATCGAAGTTGTCGATCAGATCCGTGTTCTCGTAGACGCCACCCCAGCGAAAGGTATTGGTGTCGCCCTGCATGTTGTGGACGAGATTGCGACCGGTATGCCAGCGCAAAAAGTTGACGTTATCCGGTCGGCCCTGCGAGGCGTACAGATCGAGAGCGAGAAGCCGCAGATTGCCGGCGGTATCGCCGAAGTCG
>CAYUPT010000346.1:0-4952 GCA_964446725.1 uncultured Bradymonadales bacterium
TCCGCATTCGATGGAGTGTCCTCCGCGACCTCCGGATCGGCGGAGGGCGCCATGGAGTTGACCTCGTCGGTCAACTCGATGACGTCACTGTCCTCGTCTATGCCCGATTGGCCCTTCGGGATATCATCAACAGATTCTGCCACGACGTTACGCTCCTCGCGTGTGTGCTCTCACCGACCGACATGCCACACCACAGTGGTCCGAGGCCGGAAAATAGAGGTGTTATCAGCGTTCCAATACCGTGTTGTCACACTGTGGTAGACTCGGCTGGGAGTGTATCGCAGCCGCCACAAGCTCACAAGGGGATCGGAGGGCGCCGGCGTTGCCGAAAGGGAGGAAATGTAGCGCCCCCAACGGCTTTACGGGCGCCGGCTGCAACCCCCCCGAAACAATCCTAGTCCAGGGGCGATGAACGCAGGTCTTCGGCGAGGTCTCTCCACATTCGGCGACGCTGCTCCGAACCCGCGTCGTCGGCCCGTTCGTCGGCCCGCCAGGCGGCGTCGCTTGCCCCGGCCAATTGCAGACTCTTGAAGGCCTCATTTCGAAGTGTTTCGCCGAAGGTCGGGTAGTCGGTGACCAATGCCTCGATGGCTCGCTGCCGTCCTTCCCGGCCTTCCTCGATGTAGGGCTCCAGCGGCGACGTCTCCCAGGCCCACTGGTTCGACCAGTCGCCGACGGCGCGAATCGCCACCCGGCGCAGTTCCCGATCCGTCGCCTCATCGATGACATCGAGAAGATAGTCCAGCGCAACCCGTCGACGCCCGTCGCCCAGCCCGGCCACAATCGCCTGCCGCATCGCCGGCGATGACGATTCGGCGACCTCTATCACCCGCTCGATGCTCGCTTCGTCTCCCACCCTCCCCAGCGCCGACGTCGCCACCTGGCGAATTGCCGGACTCGGCTCGGAGCCGGCAATCACGGAGTGCAGTACGGGTATGCTCCGCTCGTCGCGCAGCCTTCCCGCCGCCTCCAGCAGTCCGATTCTCCACTGACGCCAGGCCTCGAGACTCATTCCCGAGGAAAGCGGCTCGTCGGCGGCAATTCTCCACAACACCACCACCAATACGTCCGGACCGCCCGCCGAGAGCATTCTCGCCACATTCGGCGGCCTCGGAGTCGATGTCCGATCCCAGTCGACGACCCACTGGCGGACCGCCTCCACGTGGTCGAATGCCTCCGAATTTTCGCGCCAGGCATCGCCGAGTTCGCTGTGAAGTCCCATCAATTCCGGGTGCGCCGAAAAATCGGGACTGCCCTCGACGGTCTGGGCAAGCCCCGTCGACGCCATCAATATCGCCGCGACCCCGATCATCAGCGCGACGGCGATCCTACAGCCCGCATCGGAAGTCATCATGGCTGAACCTCGCTGTGCCACCACGGCGTCGCCGGCAACTGTCGCATCGTATTCGACCCGCACTGCACCTGCCCGAACCCGACGTGATAGACGTCCCAGGTCTCGATCCAATGCGTCTGCACACCCCGCGCCTCCAGCCGCTCGTCGACGGCGGCCTCGAAGACGTCTTCTCCGTCGATTTCCGGGCCCTGTGGGTCGGGAGCGCCGAACACATCCGGCGTCAGACTGATACCGTTGACAATCCCCGGCTGGTAGGCGACGTGGCCGCTGCCCTGCTCCTCGTGCAAAAATGGAATGGCGACGAGGTCGTCCTCGTCGAGTCCCACCTCGTCGCTGATGGTCTGGACCTGCTCGTCGACTTCGACGGCCGCTCGAGCCGACGCCGCCATAATATCGGGGTCGTCCAATACGTCCTCTACGGTGCGCTCTGCGGAGGCCCCGGTTCTGGGATAGGACTTGCCCTCGAATAGCACTGCATCGCCTCGATCGTAGTCGTCGCGGACCGTCTCCAGCAGCGTTCGAGCCTCCACCGGATCATTGTACAGCATCGACCACCCGTGTCGGGCGTCGGACTCCACGAAGCTGATGGTCTCGTCGACGTGGGCCACCGCCAGCCAGGCCGTATCGATCCACAGCGGCGCCTGCGCATCCTGAGACGCGAGCAAGGTCGTCATCGTCGGATCGGGGCGCATCTGCGGTGCCGATCCGCGACCTCTCAAAATTCGCCCCTGCCGATACTCACTGCCGTCGGCATCGATGTGTGGCGGGATAACTTCGGTGTTGCCAAATGAATCGAGTGTATCGGCTTCCATAACCCTGTCGTAGTGCGCTGCGATTTCGGGATACTCGCCGTCTGATGGCGCCCCGAAAAGATAGGCGACGACGTCTTCGTAATCGAGATCCTCGTCCAGCTGTGGCGGCTCAAATCCGCGGTCTTTGTCGTAGATGGCCTGGCCGGCCAAACCGGCACCGTGAAATTCGTCGTAGACGACGCGGCCCGCCTCCCGAAGAAGCGGCGGCAGCGCCTCATTCTGCATCTGGTGGTAGGCCTCAAAGACCGGCGCCAGCGAGCCGGGATAATTGAGATTCGCACTTCGAAAAAAGAGCTGAATCGACTGCGGGCCGTCGGGTGTGGGAATCGCCATATAGCCGTTGAGCACAAAGTCCTGGACCCAGGGATCGTCCACATCCAGAAGCTGCAGCCCGTCGGCGACTCCGGCGGCCTCCACAGCCCCCCGGAGGTCGGAGACAAAATCGGCGTTGCGGACTCCCAGATCGGAGGCGTAGACCTGACGGGCCTCGTCGAGGTGATGTCGCAGCAACACCGGCGCCAGCTCGATATGGGCCCGATCTCTGTGGGTCCACTGTGCTTCGGGGATCTCGATCTCAAAGGTCAACTCGACGACACCGTCCCATTCGTCGTCATCGCGCACCAACGTCGTGCCCTCGATGGCAAATTCGACGCCCTCTGCCAGTGCCTCTGTGTCGATGTGATCTTCGCCGGGGATATAGCGTTCGAAATCCTGCGGATCTTCTCCGTCTCCAACATTTTTGTAGATTCGGACGCGCTCCGTCGACGCCTCGTCGACGTCGAGCACCCCGTAGGTGTCGGGTCCGACGATCCCCGTCGGTCGAGTCTCGATTCGCGCCATATCGCTCAAATCGAGGTCATTGACGACTTCGGCGAGTTCGGCGTCGGAGCATGTCTCCAGCGCCGCATCATCGCCGATATCGGCGCATCGACGGGCATCGTCATCGATATTGGCCAGAAATAGCGCGCCGTATCCGTCCTCCGGCTCGAAACGCTGCTCCACATCGTCGGGGTCTTCAAAATCGATGACACCGCTCCGGCTGGCGTCGACGCCCAATTCGGTGGGAATCGCCACCGGGTAGACGACGCCATCGCCGGCCTCGTAATACAGCGATTCCACACTGTCGAATTCGTCGACACCGCCGCATCCCGCCGCCAGGGCTGTGATCGCAATACCGAGCGCTATGAGGTTTCGAGACGTCACAGAAGGCCGCCGCGGTTGGCTGCTACACAGAGATTGGAACCTGCTTCGAGGTCCTCATCTTGTCACTTCCGCCACCCCGGCGCAAACCGCCCGCCTACCGCCCACGCCCCATCGACTCTCCCATCTTTAACACCGCGTCGCTCTCCAGATCGCCATCGAAATCAAACGCCGGAGATTCCACCAGGACGATCACCGTCGACCCCAGATTAAAGACCGCCATCTCATCGCCGTGCTCCAGATCGACGTCCCGATTGGTCTCGAATTCGCGGCGCCGGCGAAAATTACCGTTCGTCTCGAATTCGTCGAAATTTAAACCGATTCGCCCCACGCAGGTCGCTCCGACCTTGATGACCGCCACCCGCCCCAACTCGTCGGTCTCCAGATAGCTGATCAGCCGTTCGTTGACCGCAAAGAGATTGTCAATATTTTCGACGGCAAAGGGATTGACCGGAAATAAATGCCCGGGGATATAACTCAGCCGCACCACGCGTCCTTTCACCGGGCTGTGAATCCGGTGGTAATCCGACGGCGACAGATAGATCGTCGCGTAGTGCCCCCCGGAAAAATGCTCGGCCTCCGCGGCACTGTCGACCAGCTCGAGCAGCCGGTACTGCCGGCCTTTGGCCTGAAACAGCGTGTCGTCTTCGATGGCCCCGAAGGCGCCCAGCGCCCCGTCGACGGGGCTGCACATCTGCGAGGGATCGCCGACCTCTACCGGGCGCGCCCCCGGACGGAGATGGCGCGTAAAATAGTCGTTGACCGACGCGTAGTCGCCGGGCTGTCGCTCACCCTCGTCGGTGTCGATGCCGGCCAGCGCCGCAAAGGACCGATTGACGGCCGCCTGCATCGGCCCCGGCAACTGGACCTCACTGAGTGATCCCACCGCCCGACTCATCGTATTTTTCGGCAGCCGCTCCAGCGCACTGACCGCGATATCTGACCACTTCATCGACAACTCCTGAGCATCGTCGTTCACACTGATCTTTTCACACTGATCTTCCCGTGATGTATTAAATGCCCGCCGCCCGAACTCCAAGCTCGAGTCGGAAAGTTTTTGGCCTATTGCACATCGCGTCCCTATGTTTGGAGATTGCGGGAGCGCGTCCGGTCGACGTCGACGCTCCGCCGCGCGGGAATCTCAACCGGCCTCCCGATTGTTAGTTAACCACACGACCGCGCAGGCGGCTCGGCGCCGCCGTTCGGAGCTGCCCAATCGAACGGGCCCTCCGCGCTGCGCCGGGCTGGAGAAGCTGTCAAAACAATGTCGGACCGAGCGACGGGAGACTTTTTCGACCGCTTCTAAGATGCGATCATCGCTGCTTTTATTTGACGGAGTCGCTGTTATGCGCCGCACGGAATTAAAAAAACAAAACGCCAAAAAGCGCGGTTACGCCGCCCTCGGATCGGCGACGACCACCGCCTTGCTATGCGCCGCGATGAGCCCCTGGATCCTCATTGCCGGCGGGCCCGTCACCCTGTGGCTGACCTACCGCTGGCTGCGCTATCGCGCCGAATGGGGACTTCGCTTCTAAATAGGCGTTCGAGTTAGTCGATCACTCTGGAGATACAGAATCGACAGAAAA
>CAYUPT010000347.1:0-4945 GCA_964446725.1 uncultured Bradymonadales bacterium
CTCATGGCTCGTCCGTAGGCCCCGGCATTGGCCACCAGAAGCACATCGCCTTCGCGCGGATCGGCGAGCCGCCGGGCGTGGCCGAGGACGTCGCCGCTCTCACAGATCGGGCCCACAACTTCAAAGAAATCCGTGGGCTCATCGCCGAGTCGACTCAAATTGACGATCCCGTGATGAGCGCCGTACAACGCGGGCCGAATCAGCGAGTTCATGCCCGTCTCCAGGCCCACATACCGAAGGTCACCCTTGGTCTTTAGCTGGGTAACCCGGGCTAGCATCACGCCCGCTTCCGAGACCAAAAACCGCCCCGGTTCCAACCACAACTCGAGCTCCGGGTGGGCCTGCTTAAAGGCCGCCAATGCCTCATCGACCTCCCGGAGCTCCAGTGGCGTCTGGCCTGGACGCTGTGGAACGCCCAATCCACCGCCCAGGTTCAGTACGCGCACATCGTCAAAGAGGTCGCGACAGGATTCCAGAAATACGGCGGTCTCCGACCAGGTCCCGGCGCGGCGCACCCCGCTTCCGACGTGGGCGTGAAGGCCGAAGACCTCCAGATCGATGTCGTCGGCACGCCGGGCCAGCTCCTCGAGTTCGCCCGGTGACACACCGAATTTGGAGCGGGGACCGGCGGTGCGCACGTATTTGTGATGGCCCCGCCCCTGCCCCGGATCGACGCGCACCAGAACCCGGCGCCCGGCGAAGACCTCCGGCCACGATTTCAAGGGATGAAGATTGTCCAACGTCACCATCGCCCCCGCCTCAAAGCCCGCTTCGTACTCCTCGCGCGATGCAAAATTCGGCGTAAACAGCACACGCCCCTCTTCGACGCCGCCGAAGACCTCGTCGACGCGCTCAATTTCGCCGGGGGAGACGCACTCAAAGTCGAGTCCATGGCCGTCGAATCGCCTCAAAATGGTGGGATTGGGGTTGGCCTTCATGGCAAAAAAGACGCGGTCGATCGCCGACAGTGACGTCAATTCTTCGGCGCGCTCATCGAGTGTGGCCTGGTCGTAGACAAAGACCGGCCCGTCGCGCCTGGCGATATCGCATAACTCGTCGGCCCGCGCTTTCCACCACGATGTTTCAAACCAGGCCGGCCCGTCGGTCCCGACCAACTCATCCCACCGGGGCCCGAAGACGCTGTCTTCGCGCTGCTCGCCGAAGAGCAACCCGTGCAATTTGGCCACCAGCTTCGAGGCCTGCCCCTCGTCGACGACCAGCGAGAAGTTGAGGTCGCTGGCGGCCTGCGAAATGAGATGGATTTTGTGTTCTTCAAAGGCCTTGAGTGCCGGCGATAGCTGCGACAGATTGGAGCGAATATCGCGGCCCACCAGACTGACCACTCCGCAGCCATCGACGACGCGCGCCGAACAGACTTCGTCGAGGTCGTCGACCAGCCGCTGCAGCACTTCCGGCTCCAGCGCATTGGCCGTCGGATCCAGGGTGACCGTGACATTCGACTCCGATGTGGCCATCAGGTCGATGGACAGGCCGTGGCGCTTAAAGATGGCGAAGACGTCGGCCAGAAACCCGACTTCCTGCCACATCCCCAGGGTATCCATGGAAATTGCGGTAATCCCCGTTTTGGCCGAAATGGCCTTGACGCTTCCCCCGTCGTCGACGACATCGCTGGAGACCATCGTCCCGTCCAGTTCCGGGCGCGGAGTGCATCGAAGCTCCAGCGGTATGGAGTGAGTTCGCACCGGCGGGATGCACCGCGGATGGAGCACCGAAGCACCCATTGTCGCCAATTCCTGGGCTTCGTCGTAATCGAGCTGGCGAAGCAGTCGCGCCCTGGAGACCTGGCGCGGATTGGCGGTAAACATTCCCGGCACGTCGGTCCAGATCTCGAGTTTCCGGGCCCCCAGTTTTGCCGCAAAATAGGCGGCCGACGTATCGGAGCCGCCGCGGCCCAGAAGCACCGTCCGCTGCTGGCGATCGGAGGCGATAAACCCCTGTGTCAGAAGCGCCGACGCCCCTCGATCGTCGAGGCGACGCTGCAGCGATTCGTCGGACTCAAATGGACAGGTCGCCGACAACAACCGCCGGCTCTTCGGCTCGTGCGTCCGGGCCTCCGACGTCAACAGCTCGCGGGCGTCACACCAGCCGACATCGATGCCCGTATCTCTTAGAAACGCGGCCCCCAGTCGGGTCGACATCAACTCTCCCAGGGCCATGATCCGGGCGTGCAGCGCCGCACTGACCTCGCCGGTCAGCGCCGCTCCGCGGGCAAATCGCTCCAACTGCTCGAATTCCTCAACAAGCAAATCGTCGGCGTCGACGCCCAGCCCGTCGGCCAACTCCCGATGCCGCTGCTTGATCTCATCGACCAACCCGGCGTGCTCATCCTTCGGGGCCCGCTCGATGACCGATTCTAGCGCGTCGGAGATTCCACTGATGGCAGAACAGACGACCAGCGGGCGGGCGCCGCCTTCGACGAGCTCTTGGACCCGCCCGGCGATGGTGTCCCACTTTGTTCTGGACGCCACACTGGTGCCGCCGAATTTCAATACGATCCACTGCGCTGATTGGGCCATCGTTGTACCTCGGGGGTCGATTTCGCTGCCCGGCTCGCCTCGAGACATCAGCTCTCTCGTAAAGAGCGTATCTCCGGTTCGAATCCGGGCGCCACAACACTGCAATCGTGGGAGATAACCAGACGTTGTGCCCCTTGTCCACCGCCGCGGCGCGATGAATTTCCAACGCCGCGCCCGCTGCCGCCCAATCGCGACTTGACGCCGGTGCGAAACTCCACTAGCAACATCCCTCGCAGCGGGCGAGTCCAGAAATTCGCCTCCATGCGCCGACGTAGCTCAGTGGCAGAGCAGCTCTCTCGTAAAGAGCAGGTCAGCGGTTCGAATCCGCTCGTCGGCTTTCGCTATTTCTAGGGGAGTTCGCGCACGGCAGTGGCGCGTTTTCCTTTTTTCGGTCCGCTGTGGTGGTCACATTTAAAACATCACCCATCACGTAAAAAACGAACCGGGAGGACCACCATGACCGATATCAAACGACACGCCACCGCCAACTGGCAGGGCGACACCAAAAGCGGGTCCGGAACCCTATCCAGCGAAAGCAACAGCTTTGACGGCGCCGAATACAGCTTTCCGTCGCGCTTCGAAAACGAGGCGGGCTCCAATCCCGAGGAGCTCATCGGCGCCGCCCACGCCGCCTGTTTCAATATGGTGGTCGCCAAGGAATTGTCGGAAATGGGCAATCCGCCCGAACAACTGGAGACCGAAGCCACGGTCACACTGCGCGAAAATGGTGGCGCCTTCGAGATTACCGCTGTCCACCTGCAGCTCGAGGCAAAAGTCCCCGATGTATCGGAATCCCAGTTTATGGAAATCGCAGCCGGTGCCCGCGACAATTGTCCGGTCTCCAACCTTCTGCACTCCGGACTCCAGGAGGTCACGATGGAGGCCACATTGAAGTAAGCATCTCCGACGTGGCCACTTACGGCTTATCCGTCGCGCTCTCCTTCGTAGACTTCGAACATCCAGCCGTAGATGTCGTCGTCCGTCGGAATCTGGCCGAATTCCTCGGAGTAGGCGCGGCGAAACTCCTCGACCAACTCCCGGAGCGGGCGCCGAAACTCCTCGTCGACTCCCCAGAACAGGGCCGTTAGTCGCGATACGTCGCCGTGGGGTCGACGCGTATAGGAGACGACGCGATCCAGATCGGAGCCGCGGCCAATATTGTCGACGTGGCGCATCATCTCCAGCACCGAGTCCTGAAAGTCGGAGATAACCGGGTGGTCGGAGTCGACGGACGTCTCCTCGCTGCCCTCCTCGGGCATCAGTCGAGCGCTAAACCGCGCCGATCCGAGACCAGCTCCCGGCTCGTAGCGCACGCGAATACTGACCGGCTGCCCGGCCTCGACGTCGACATCGTCGTGCAGCGGTACCAGCACTGACTTCACGCCGGACTCGCTCGAGACCTGAACGACGCCCTCCGCCAATTCGACGACCGATGACAGCCGCAACCCGCTGATGGTGTTGCTGATAAGGGGGCGGATAATGATGGTGTCGTCGATGACGTCGTCGGCCGGTGTGACGTCGTCGAATTCGGTGGTCATAAAGTGCTTGGATTCGCTGAGCGTGGCCACCGGCTCGCCGGGCCGGCTGTAGCGAGGTTCTCGAAGCGAGATCCCGGCGAGCTGTGTCGGCGGTTCCGCCAACTCCAGAAGTTGCACGACGCGACGCGGCACCAATGTGCCCTTAGGTTTGAGCACATGATCGCCGATATTGGACAATACGGCGGCATCGGGGCTCTCCATCATCCACACCGAGCGCGGCAAATAGACGGCGGCATCCACGGGCTCATCAAAGCTGACCTCCGCCGGGTCGGCGTCGATAAGCGTCACTGTACCCCCCAAATCTTCGGCCACAATGGCCCGCCGAAATCGCTCCAGCAGGTCGCTGTCCTGTTCCACAACCACGACGCGATCGACCCGTCGGGCGGCCTCGGCGACAAAGGTCCCGGCCTGAAATCCAAGCAGGGCCAGCGATTGGTCGGCCCCACCATCACCCACAATTCGATCCAACGCCTCCAGAACCGATGACCGCCGGTGCGGATCGAGGGCCGTCGAAATGGCGTCGCCGTCGAGTAGTCGCTGCTGGTTTTCCATGATCACCTCGCCGTTGGCTGTCTACTGAAGCATTCCATCGTCAATGTGGACGCGTCTGGTCCCAAGTCACGCAACGAAATACGCGGCAATTGCCGAGCCGGTATCAAACCCGTCGGCACGCGCCGCCATTCCGCCATGTCTACAGTCCCAAAACACCGCAAAAACGAGTAGTACCAGCGCCCCCGTGGGACTGTAAATACGACGGACCGGGCCCACGCGAGTTCCCGGCGCTGTCATCGCACCCGCCAGCTGATACCAACGACGCCTCCTGAACGCCCGCTCCCCGGTCGGGGCGCTGCCAAAGCGCAGCGGAGGCTG
>CAYUPT010000348.1:0-4940 GCA_964446725.1 uncultured Bradymonadales bacterium
ACCGACTGCCACGTCCCCGAATTGCCCGGAGAAGATGGCCCGGTTCCCCTGTACAGCGACCTGCTATTGCACGACGTCGCTCCCGACGACTACCTGGGCATTCCCACAGCCAACGCCACGGGCCGCGAATTTCGAACACCGCCACTGTGGGGCCTCTCCGACAACGCGCCGTATATGCACGACGGCATGGCGACCACCATCGAAGATGCCATCCTGCGCCACGAGGCGACCGCCGCCGACAGCCGCGATGCCTTTCTGTCGCTCGACGACGACGAGCGACAGAAATTGCTCGATTTTCTCAACGCGCTGTAGCACGCAGTGGCTGTTCTCCTGCGCTCATCTCCGTTGGTGACGGGGGTGTCCCCACCCTCGGCAGTTTCCTGCGAAATCAACGACACTCTTCGTCAACACCGGCGGATTTCGTTAAGTGCAGTTTCCGACATTTTCGGCTCGAGTCAGCGGTTACACTCGATTGGCCCTTGCTCCGGAGGGATGGCTCAAGCCCAAAAAGTGGCTATACAGGCTGTCGTCTTCCGAATCACCGTCCGGTCGCGTAGGCCCCGATACGCCTTGTGCTATCGGGGAATCAGCCTTGTCAGCTAGAACCGCCGCCCCCATTCATTCCCAGTGGCGGGCTTGTCCCGCCACCACTTCCGGCGGCCAAGCCGCCGGATAAAAGTAAGGGGGGGCACTCTCTTTTAGCTGACAAGGCTCGCTCACCACCGACGCAAGGTCTGGTGGGGTCGAAAACTCTCGAATTTTGCGTCTCTAGCTGACAAGGCTCGCTCACCACCGACGCAAGGTCTGGTGGGGTTGAACGCTTCTCGAAGCTTAACTTACTGCAATAACGCAAATAAATTGCATTTGCATTAACACTCTTGAGATTGCTAACACTCCACCGGGCCTCGACGAGGTCCGTTGAGGACACGAAATCAGCAATATTGAATGTGGAATACGGGAGTTGTGATGAACTGGAAGTATTTATCGAGTATTGCCTTGCTCGCGCTGGGGTTTGCCGCCTGCGGTGAGACCGGCCAACAGGGGCCGGAGGGACCGCAAGGGTCGTCGTGTAGCGTCGAGGAGAGCGACGCGGGAGCTGTCGTGACCTGTGACGACGGCACGTCGGTGACGCTCGACGGAGGCACCGATGGTGACTGTTCGATCGACGACAGCGGTGACGAGACGATTCTGGAGTGTGGAGACCAATCGGTCGTCGTGCCCGACCGGAGACGTTGTGAGGTGGCATCAGTGGACGGCCAGATTGTGCTGTCCTGTGACGACGGCACCGAGACAATAGTTGGGGAGTCGCCAAATCCGGGCATGACGCGACTTGCCGGGGCATTGGCCGGAGGGGCCTCCGACGGCGCCGGTCTCGAGGCCCGAATGAACGGTCCGATGGCGCTTGATTTCTCGGCGGACGGTGAGTTTCTGTACTTTACGGACGCCTTCAACCAGACGATTCGACGCTACGGTGTGTCGTCGGACCAGGTCGTCACCCTGGCCGGCTCACCGGGCGTACAGGGAACGGCCAATGGCGTCGGCGACCAAGCCCGCTTCGAGGGGCCGCGCTCGCTGGTCGTCGATCCCGACGAGGAGTACGTATACATCGCCGACGGATTTAACTGCGTGATCCGTCGCCTCCACATCCAGAGTCGCGAGGTCACAAACTACGCCGGAGAAATCGAGTTTTGCGACGGTGTCGACGGACCTGTCGACAGCTCCCGATTCGGTCTCATCACGGGCATGACCATCGACGATGCCGGTGAGACACTCTACGTCAGCGACCGCGGCAACGACGCCATTCGCACCATCGATATCGAGCAGGGCGACGTCGAGACCATCGCCGGTCAACTGGGCAATGGCGGCTACGAGGATGGTGCCGGCACCGATGCCCGGCTGGATTCACCGGGCGGTGTCGCATTGAGCGACGGCGAAGACCGATTGTACGTCGCCGATATGAGCAACGATGTCATTCGCGCCGTCGATCTGGACTCCGACGACTACGACGTATCGACGATTGCCGGCGAACCCTACGAACCGCCGCTCGCCGAGTTATCCGATGGTGTCGGCGACGAGGCGCGGTTTTCGACGCCCCAGGAGATCGTCGCCGCCAATGACCGCCTGTACGTCTTCGGGTTCAGCAACGCCATGCGCGAAATTACCGCCGACGACGGCGACTACTCCGTCCAGACCATCGCCGGCGCCTACAACGCCTTCGGTTTTGTGGACGCCGCCTTCGAAGACGCGCGCTTCGGCGTCGGATTTGGCGCCGCTGCCACCGACGATGGTCAATTATTCTTCGGCGATCTCAGCAACGACGCCATTCGCCACATCGACTTCGACAACCACCGTGTCGAGACCACCGTCGGCGCCACCCCGGACGTCCAGTCCTACCGCGCCGGCACCGGACTCGACGCGCGATTCTCGGGACCGACAGCGGTGGAGACCACCGACGACGGTTCCGTCTCCTATATCGCCGATACCGGTAATCACGTCATCCGTTCCTACGATGCCGCCACCGGCAAAATCGACCTGGTGGCCGGAACGCCCCAGATACCGGGGTATCGAAACGGCCTCTTTGACGCCGCTCGCTTCGACAGCCCCGACGGATTGAGCCTCTCCGATGACGAATCGACGCTCTTCGTCGCCGATACCTCCAACCACGTCATCCGCGCTGTCGATCTGGAGACCCACGAAGTCTCGACGATCGCCGGCGATGCGTTGACCGAAGACGCTCTCGTCGATGGAACACTCACAGAGGCCGCGTTTAACGAACCGCGCGATGTCATCGCCGACGGCGATTTGCTCTACGTCTCCGATGCCGCCAATGCCGCCATTCGCACCATCGATCTCGACGCCGAATCGGTACATACACTCAGCGGTGCCAATGCGCCGGACGGCGACAGCGACGGCGATACCGACCCCGACGGTCCGGCCGACGAGGCCATCTTCGCCGACCCCTACGGACTGGCACTCGGCGACGGTGGTTCCACGCTCTTTGTCACCGACGGCGCCGATCCCTGGGGGACGGGCGTCGAGCACGACGCCATTCGCTCTGTCGACACCGATAGTGGCGAGGTCTCGACGGTCGCCGGACTGGAGGCCGACGCAAGTGCCGACCAGGCCGGGACCGTCGATGCCGACGAGGCGACCTTTGTCGCCCCCTCCCATATCATCTACGACGACTCGAGCGATGAGTTGTATGTCGCCGATCGATTTCAAGACTCGATTCGGGTTATCGATCTCGACGAGCAGACCGTGGCCCCCGCCGTCGGAATCCCCGGTGCCGGCGGCGTCAGCTCCGATGTCGACGTCGACATCGACGATGCTCGACTGCACCGACCGGTCGGGCTCGATATGAGCGATGATGGAACGCTTTTCTTCAGCGCCGACCAGGCCCTTTTTGAGGCTCGTCTTCCGCAGCAGGGGGCCCAGTAATGACACTGAGACAGCGACTGACGACGGGTCTCGTCGTCGGCTGTCTGGCCGCAGCATCTCTGGGGGGATGCTCCGGCGGAGACGCCGCCGATGACGACAACGACCACAATTCCATCCATCACAACGCCCAACACGATGCCGGCCACGACTCCGAGACCGCCGACAACAGCGATGCCGGCGACGACACTCATGGCGATGCCGGCGACGACACCCATGGCGATGCCGGCGACAACAACGGCAATGACAATGACGCCGACGCCGGCCAGGATCCCCACGATTCCGGCGGCGACAGCGATAACGAGCAGAATGATGCCGACGACGAACTCCCCGATGAACCCGGAGAATTCGGCGATATCTGCGGAGAGGAGCGCCCGTGCGTCGACGACCACTTCTGTCACCACACCGATGGCAGTGAATTCGGCGTCTGTACGCGAAGTTGTGCTCCCGAAGGCTCGAGCTGTACCGGCATTCCGGCGCCCGGCACCAACGCCGAGTGCACGCTGGAAGCCGATGATGGATTTGCCTGCGGCTTTATCTGCGTCCTCGACCACGACGACCACATCCATCAGTACGACTGCCCCGACGAATTGACCTGCGAGGGCACCGGCGGACCCGGTCAGGGCCACCGGTACTGCCTTCCGTGATCGATGAAATCGCGGTGACCCCCGGCGCCACTGGCTATTTCCCGTCTTCCAGAAATAGATACCCGGATTCCAGCCGGGCTCGCCGACCGGTGTGAATCCAGCCGTCGTCGTCGACTTGGCGCGGGCCCTGGCCGGTCCAGTACTCGTCGAAGACGGTATCACCGCGAAGAAGGAGTTCACCGCTCTCCCCGGTTTTGGCGCCGGCGATCTTGGTGGCGATGCCCTCGATGGGTCGCCCACAGGAGTCGGGACGCCGCGCCTGTGGGTGCTCGATATGGGTGATCCCGGCCTCCGCGATCCCAAAGTGGCCCAGCAGGGCGATGCCGGCCCCATCCAAGATCGGATGGAGGCCCACCGGACACCGCCCCTCAAAGACCTGGATGACCTCCAGTTGTCCCCCGAAGTCCTCGCCGATCGGATCGTAGAGAAATTTCCGGGCCGCCCGCTCGCCCAGACTTCCCAGGGCACTGCTTAGCGCCGAGCGATCGCCGTCGGCGTCGGCCAACTTCTTGAGAATATCGGGGGCCGCATCCAGTCGCTTCTGCCACTGTTCGGCCAATTGTTCCAGGTAGGCCGGGCCACAGACCAGGTGGGTCGGTTTCAACGACTGGACCTCCTCGGAGAGTGCGGACAGCCGGGACGCAACGGCCACCGACTTACCCGCATACAGCGCGGAGACCGTCATCAAAAAACTGGAAAACCAGCCAAAGGAGAGCGCCGGGGCCACAACGGCATCGCCGTCACCGGAGATGTCGGCCTGGCTGGCAATGGCGTCGAGCATCCGAGCGACACTTTGACCCGAAAATAGAGCTCCCTCGGCGTCTTCGCCCGGTTCCGGCTCAAAGAGGACCAGTGCCG
>CAYUPT010000349.1:0-4934 GCA_964446725.1 uncultured Bradymonadales bacterium
TCCAGATTTTGCCGTCGTCGCCGATGCTGCGGACCTGCATGCGGATCTTGTCGGCGTGACCGATGACCATCACCGTCAGCGCCTCATCGTCGTCGGGCGCCGAATCCAGAATCAATCCCGCGTTGCCGCGAAATTGATGGATTTCCCAGTCATCGGGCATGAAGTCTTCAAATTCCGGTTTCAACACGCCGTAGGTCATCGCCCCTTCGAGACCGACGGGGCTGGGTGCCGCCAGGATCTCGCGCATCAATTCGAATTGCTCTTGGGGCATCGACTCTTGCCAGGGCTGTTCTTGATTGCTCATATACATCACTTTTTCGGAGTCTCGTGATTGCTCGAACACACCCTAGTGCGGACAGCGGGGTGTGGCAATTGATTCTTGTTGTAGCGTTACACTTCGCTGACGAGCTGGAGCTGTTTGAGGTAGGAGGCATCGCCGACATCGGGGTCGTCCGGTCGGAGTTGGTGGTCGAGAAAGTGCTCGAAACTGGCCTCGGCATTTGGGTCTTGTTCGTCGACCATGGCCGCTCGTTCCCAGACGCGAACGGCAGCATAAAAGGTGTATACCAGATCGTCGACCAGTCTTCGCATGGCGAGACTCGCCGACGCCATGGGGCGTTCGGTGACCTCCACCACATCCTGTTCGAGGGCCGCGAGTCGCTCGCCGACTTCGGCGGCCCGATCGGCTTCCGGGGTATCTTCGGCGTCGACCAACAACTCGTTGAGGTAGGCGAAAAATCCCTGGTGGACCTGGTATTTCTTCATGTCCCGCCACACCTGCATATACAGGGTATTGTGGGTGCCCTCCCAGTTTTCGTAGACCACGGCGTCGCGAAGCAGTCGCGGTAGCACCGAGAAGGTCTCGATAGCGCCGTTGCCGCCCAGAATTTCGATGCCCTCGACGACGGCCCACCGCGCCGATTTTGCGGTGCGCGCCTTGTTTAAGTTGAGCGCCATTCGAAAAAACGCCTCTTCTCTAGGTGTGGTGTCGCCGGCGTCGATGCGGTCTTGCATGGCCACCAGATGCATCGTCCCCGACAGCGCGGCGTCGAGTTCGGCTCGCACATTGGCGATGGTCTCTTTGACGAGCGGATAGTCGCCGATGGGCCGGTCAAAGGCCTCGCGGTGCGTCGCGTAGGCGCGGGCCGTCACCAGACTGCGTCGCATCATCGAACAGCAGCCCACGGCGTTGTACAGCCGGGAGGTGTTGATGACGTAGCGCATCATATTGCGAAATCCATTGCCCACATCACCCATGTGGTAGGCGACGGCGCCCTGGAAGTCGCATTCCCCGGAGGCCATCGATCGGGTGCCCAATTTCTCCTTGAGTCGGCGGATATAAAAGCCGTTGACCTCGCCGCTCTTTAGAGTTCGGGGGACGAGAAAAAGACCGAGACCCGCCGTGCCCTCTTCGTCGATCTCCTCGATGCGGGCGGTCATTAAAAAGACGTCGGCGTCGACATTCGAGCAAAACCACTTTTCGCCAAAGATACGCCAGCTTCCGTCGTCGCCTCGTTCGGCGCGCGTGCCGTTGGCGCCGACGTCGCTTCCGCCCTGGACTTCCGTCAGAAATTGAGCGCCTTCATTGTGTTCGCCGTAATTGGGATTGAGAAAGCCGTCCAAAAACCGCTCGCTCAGCTCGTCGCCGGCCAATTCCTGGAGGACGCGAATGACGCCGGCCGTACAGGCAATCGGGCAGTTGTGGCCGGCCTCTCCGTTTTGTCCGGAGACGTAAAATCGACTTAAAGCCCCCATCGAATTGGGGTGGTCGGCGTAGGCGGCCATGATCCCGGAGCCGTAGATGTGTTCGCCGGCCCGGTGGTACGTCGGGTGATGGTCGATCTCTTCTTTGCGCGTGCCGTAGTCCGTGTAGCGGTCGAGTTGAGGTTCGTTGCCTCGCTCGTTGTTTTCGCGGACCAGATCGTCGAGTTCGTTCATGATGACGGCGCCGAACTCATGGAGCGACTCATCGAGATCGTCGCGTCGCTCGTCTTTTGCGTAGTAATCGACGAGTCGCCGAAAGTGAGTGTCCGACTCGTAGGCATTTTGCTCGCGTAACTGACGGGCAAAGGCCTCGAGTGCCGCTCGTCCCTCAGCTGCATTGTCGGGCGTCTGGAAACCGTATTTCAATTCTTCACTCATGTGTCGTCCGTCGCATCAGGTGGTCCGCCGCCGGCGGCCGGTCATTGAATGCTCCCTCAATCTACCACGAAGGGTAAGGGAAAGTGGGGTGAGTTCAATGCAGAAGTGACAAACATGCTTTACGAGACTGGTGTCGTGCGTGCCGGGCACATCACCGACCGGGATGTTCTGAAGTTTGTGGGTACCCGGTGATTCTCGGATTTTTGATATGGTGCAGAGTATTTTTCTTGTAGTGCTGACCGCCGGAAGTACATGGGTGGTCCCGGCGAGGACTGGGCGACGAGGGCAAGCCGCAACACCGCCATCGTCGTTCAGCACCGCCGAGAGCCCCGGCGTAGTTTCGAAGGGCAGCAGTAGTGTCGGATTGTTATCCCGCTCTCGAATCGCTCCATGATATCCGAGAGTACATCTCGAACGCTGCTGGCTCGGATGTAGCTCATCGCGTGCAAACCGAGATCGTGCTCCAGGCGGAAACACTTCTCGAGTTTCCCTTGCAGGGCCGGCAAGTCCCCCGCATCGATGCCCCCGAAATCAGGGAGATTATCGTCAAATCTTATCGGGTCATCTATCAACTAGATTCACTCGACGAGCCCTCCGAAGCATCGATTGTGGCGGGGCAAGCCCGCCACCCAATTGTTGTGGAGGCGATGGGTTGCTAGCTCACAAGGCGTATTCCCCGATAGCGCAAGGCATATCGGGGCCTTCGGACACGGCGGTTGGTGCGACCCCACCCGACTTTATGTCGGTGGTGAAGGAGCCTTGTGAGCTAAGACGCAGTCCCCCCAATTGTGAGCCGGCGGCGACGCCGCCGGAAGATTGTGGCGGGGCAAGCCCGCCACCCAATTGTTGTGGAGGCGATGGGTTGCTAGCTCACAAGGCGTATTCCCCGATAGCGCAAGGCATATCGGGGCCTTGAGGACTGTCGGTTTGTCTATTTATCCGATAGCACAAGGCATATTGGGGCCTTCGGGAGCTGTGAGGTGACCCGATTCTTTGTACCACTCGCTATGTTAGTCCTTCGGCCGATTCAAGAGTTGCAGATGTGCTCAGGCGTGGATCTGCTGGTAGATCAGGTAGATGAGCACGGTGATCAAAATCATCAAAATGACAGACAGCGAGGTGACCACCGTCATGGGGGCGACGACCGGCTTGGGAAATAGAATCCCGATCCAGCCGCGGTCTTCTTGAGCGTCGTCGTTGTCGCCGTCCGCATCGGCGTCGACATCGTCGATGGGCTCGATATCGGAGATGCTCTCGACCTTCGAGGGGGAGTCTTCGAGGGCATCGTCGCTGGGGGGGAGGTAGGCTGTGGCGTCTGGAAAGCGCTCGCCGATTCGGCTCGCCATGGTGTTGAGTCGAGAGCAGACCGAGCGCGCCGAGTTAGGACGCAGGTCGGGGTCTTTGGCGAGCAACTCGTAGGTCAGGTCGATGACTTCTTCGGGAACTCGATCGTCGACAATTTTTCGAAGATTGGGCAGTGCTCGCTCTTTGTGGGCCCGCATCAACTCCAGGTCGTTGTCGCCATCAAAGGGAGCGTGACCGGCGAGGGTCGTAAATAGCACGACGCCCAGGCTGTAGAGGTCGCTCTGGGCGGTCGGATCGTGACCGTCGACGAGCTCCGGAGCCACAATCCCCGGTGTTCCAGCGACTTGTCCGCCCTCCGTCAGGTTGCGGTCCCGAGTCAGCAGTTTGGCCACTCCGAAATCCAGCAGCTGGACGTGGATACGACCGTCGCGCATCCGCTGGACCATGATATTGTCGAATTTTAGATCGCGGTGGATGATCTGCTGGCCGTGGATTTCTATGAGTGCATCACAGACCTGAGCAAAAACTTCCAAAATTTCCCACAACAGCAGATCGCCGCTTCGAAGCGCCTGGCGAAGGGTTTTGCCCTCCACGAACTCCATGACCAGATAGGTCAACCCCGTGCCGTCCTGGCCGGTATCAAAGAGGCTGACCACGTGGGGATGGGAGATCTGGGCGACGACCTCCACCTCCAGTTGAAATCGCTCCACCAGAGAGCGATTACGGGTCAGCGTCGGTTTTAATACTTTGACGGCCACCCGGCGCCCGACCTGGAGCTGGGTGGCGTCGAAGATGATCCCCATACCACCGGTGTTGAGAACCTCGTCGAGCCGATAGCGACCGCCCAGTGTGCGCCCCACCAGTTGCTGGGGAGCATCCATGGGTCGGGTCGAGCTTCGCTCGGAAGTCGCCGTATTATTTGGTCTGGTTGTCATCCCCTGTCCCGACGTGGAGGGACTACGCCACACAGATCTGTTGATTCCACAGCCCCACCATAGCTGCTTTGCGGCGGCTTGCGAACCATACGTATCGATACATCGAAGGTTTCCCCCAGCCGAGGCTGAGGGCGGTAAAAGTACGGGTCGTTTCACTCCCCGTATTGCGAGCCGGGGTTGAGACCGCCGGACTCGCAATCGTTGGCATGGAGATTGGTTGCCACACGTCGAGACAACGATCGGCAGTCCGGTGGCCATTGCCCCGGCTGCCGATACGGCGCGACCGATGGGAGCGACGTACATCCATCGCCTCGGGTGGAGCCCGGGGATATATCGTCGCAGACCGAAACGAGCCGGGACCGGGGAATCGGGTTATGCGGCGGTCAAACTCCCAGTCGAGCCTGGGGGCGTTGGAAGTACGGGTCGCGTTGCTCCCCGATGAGATCGTGTACATCGTCGGGGACGTGGGTGGGCACAGTCGTCTTCGAGACGTTGAAGACGGTGAGCGTTTTGCCTTCCAGGGCCGAGTGTACGAGGCCGAAGTCGGCGACG
>CAYUPT010000350.1:0-4926 GCA_964446725.1 uncultured Bradymonadales bacterium
GCGGCAAAATCTTCTCGGCCTCACTCGGTCCGACATTATTTTGACAGCTTCTAAGTTGTGTATCGCCTACTACGGATGCCCCGATCAGGGCAATCGGCGCTGTCTTTTGCTGCGCTATATACGGCATTTGGTAGCGTCGGCTTGTCATCGTCGACGACGTTGTTTACACGCGGCGATGCGAGCCCACGACACCCCAATTTTCAGGGAGTAATGATGGTCGATCCCGCAGAACTCAGTCCCACCAAACGCATTGAGCAACTACTCGACAACACCGAGCCCGATACCCCGCGCCACCGCGCCCTGTCGGAGGCCCTGGATTTCAAGGGCAGCTGGGTGCGCATGGCACACCGGCTCAAGACGGTGGAAAATGGGATGCTCTGGGAGGACTGGGGCTACAAGAGCCTGAAGCACTACGCCAAACAGGAATTGCAATTGACGCGCGGTGAATTGCGAAAACTGCGACAGGGTTATTCGTGGCTCGAAGAAGAGGCTCCCGAGCTCGCCGAGACGGCAGAGGAGATGGAGACCACGTCGACCCCGAGTCGCCCCGTTCCCGATATGGAGACCGTCGACCAGCTCGCCAAGGGCTATCGCGACGTCCAAAACGACAAGGTTCCCCGCGACACCTACGAGGAACTCAAGCAGTCGGCCCTCGAGGGCGAGCGCTCCAAGTACCAGTTGCGACGGGAGTTCAAGGAAGCAGTTCCGGAGGACAAACGCGACAAACCAGAACCGAACCCCAAAAAACACTTCAAGAAGGCACTCAAGTCCTTTGAGAAAGCGCTCGAAGAACTGGAGCAGCTCCAAAACGGCGAATCCAATCCGGAACTCGCCGAGCGCGTCCGCAAACTTCGCGACGAGATGTCGCAGCTCGTCGATGAGGAGTAGGCTATCGATTCATTGTACGAGGTGGCTGGTACCTCCTGTGACTTTCCCATCTCGCCTGCCTCTGGTAGCCTGCGATCACCGTTATTCAACGACGATACACCCGCTGACGCTCTGGAAAACACCTATGGACAACAAGTCGTCTACCATTGCCCTTCTCGGCGTCGTCCTGGCTTTCAGTCTGGCCTGTGCTGCCACCGCCCCCTCCGAGATATCGGTCGGCGAACTGGACCCCGATCCACCGACCCTGATGATCCAGCAGACCAGTGATGTGCCACTATATCTGGTCGTCGACTCCGAGGGCGTGCCGACCGAAAAGACGGTGTTGGTCGATGGCCGGGATCAAGGCGGAACGCTGACCAATACCGACGAATTCGTCCGACGCGATCTCAAGGGTTTTTTCGATAATTACTACGACGAAGTCCATGTCGTCGAAGATCGCGAAATTGCCGAATCCGAACCTCATCTGGCAGTGCACACCCAGATGCAGCGAGTTGAAGTCCAGCCGGCGGGATCCAGCGGACCCGTCTCCGACGGCGCCGGCGATTTGACCTGGGGGCTGGGCATTGCCTACTCGGAAGCCGACGAATACATCTTCTCGATTACCGGCGAATCCGCCGGGTCGCCCTCCGGCGACCACAATCGAGTCTTCCGCTCGATGTTCGAGGCCGCCATTTCAGATCTCGGCTCCTCGTACAGCGAAAACGACATCCACGAAATGGTCCTCCAACTTCCCGAAGAAGAGCCCGAGGAATTGGAAGCCGGCACCAAAGCACAACTTGAGCTTTGAGATGGGTTACCCCCGAGCTGGAGACGGAGTCGTCCCCGACTTCGGTTGTTTCGTACATCAACCCCGTAACTTTGGAATACCTAAATGGACGTTCGAGTTGGTCGATCGCGTTGGAATTGCGAAATCGACAAAGGAGTGGCCTCCGCGACGTGGTGTCCGGGGACGAATGCTTCTGAGACACCGGGGCTGACGTCGCGGACGCGCTCCACCTGACCACGAGTCACCAAAACCACACGATGACAGTCGGACTCCGTCGCTTCGCTCCTCGTCCGACCTGGGGATGTCATCGGCTCCAACACCTTCATTTATCATGCCCTGAACGATTGGACGCGCTGCACCCGATAAAACCACACGATGACAGTCGGACTCCGTCGCTTCGCTCCTCGTCCGACCTGGGGATGTCATCGGCTCCAACACCTTCATTTATCATGCCCTGAACGATTGGACGCGCTGCCCCCGATAAATCCACGCGATGACAGTCGGACTCCGTCGCTTCGCTCCTCGTCCGACCTGTGGATGTCATCGGCTCCAACACCTTCATTTATCATGCCCGGAACGATTGGACCCGCTGCACCCGATAAATCCACGCGATAACACCCCGACTCCGTTCCCCCTCAGCCCACCGCCCCGCTCTACATCACACTGGGGACATATCCGCCGCCGGCACCGCCACCACCGGGTGGGCCGTCGACACTGGAGACGTTGAGTTCGGGGTCGACTTCCGACTGCAGGAGGTTTTCGATGGCCATCAGGGTGCCGGTAAACGAGGCCGGACAGGTCCCGCAGGCGCCCTCGTATTGAATCAAGAGTTCATTGTCGACGAGGCCTTTGATCGAAAGGCCGCCGCCGTCGCCCTGCAGAAAGGGGAGGATCTCTTCTTTGATGACTTCTTCGATCTGGGGCATACGCGGATCGTCCATGCCCGGCTTGTCCTCGTCGTCTTCGCCGTCACCGGCCCCGCCCTCGCCGCCGCCACTGACGTGGAGGCGGGCGTCGTCGGCGGTGGCGTCGCGGATCGGATCTGCGACTTCTCGAAGTAGGTCCGACCAGTCGGTGGTGCCATCCTGGGTGACCGTGATCCAGCGATCGGCAAAATACACCGAGATGACGTGGTCGATCTCGAAGATCTCCTTGGCCAGGGGCACCTCTTCGGCGGATTCGGCATCTTCGAAGGAATGGGTCATAAAGCCCTGGGTGATCGGCTGGTCGAGCACGAACTTCATGGCATCCGGATTGGGCGTCGGTTCGATCTCTTCGATTTTCATCTCGCACTCCTCTGTGTTGCTATCGTGGAATCAACGTCGCCGCCGCTCCATTCTGGTTACTGCTCTAACGGGTCGTCTTCACCTTCCGTCGACACCTCTTCTTTGCCCTCCAGAGCAGCGCCGAGGGTGTGAAACGGGAGGACGGCACACTTGATGCGATTGGGAAGTTCGCTGACGCCGTGAAAGACGGTCAAATGACCCAGTCCGTGTTCGTCGCCGTCGGGATCGAGGCCGCCGGTCATCATCTGGCGAAACTCCTCGATCATCGCCTCGGCTTCGTCGATGCTCTTACCCTTGATGCGGACGGTCATCATCGAGCATGCAGCCTTCGATATGGCGCAGCCCTCGCCGTCGAAGGCGACTTCTTCGACGGTGTCATCGTCGCCGACGACGGCGTAAATGGTGTAGCTGTCGCCGCAAAGCGGATTGTCGCCGACGGCAAAGTGGTCGGCGTCTTCCAGTGTGCCGAAATTGCGCGGCTTGTTGTTGTGGTCGAGTATGACTTCCTGATACAGCGCCCGCATATTTGTCATAGGCCGAAGATCTCCTTGACCGAGTAGATGGCCGCCGCCAGGCGGTCGATATCGCTTTCATCGTTGTAAAATGCCAGAGAGGCTCGCGCCGTGGCCGGAATGCCGAGTCGGTCCATCACCGGTTGAGCGCAGTGGTGGCCGGCGCGAATGGCGACGCCCTCGCTGTCCAAAATGGTGCCGATATCGTGGGGGTGAATCCCCTCGATGGCAAAGGACAACACACCGGCCTTGTCGTCGGCGGTACCGATGAGATGAACATTGTCAATATCACCGATACGCTCGGTGCCGTAATCGAGCAACTCCGCTTCCCGGTCGGCGATGCGCTCCATGCCGATGGACTGGAGGTAATCGACGGCCTCGCCGAGTGCCACGGCGGCGGCAATCGACGGGGTGCCGGCCTCGAATTTATGGGGGATGTCGTTGTAGCGCGTCTCCTCCCAGGTGACGCTCAAAATCATGTCGCCGCCGCCCTGGTAGGGTTCCATTTTCTCGAGCCACTGCTCTTTGCCCCACAACACGCCGATGCCCGTCGGGCCGCACATCTTGTGGCCCGAAAAGGCGTAGAAATCACAGCCCAACTCCTGGACATCCACCGGCATATGGGGAACGGCCTGAGCACCGTCGACGAGCACCGGGATGTCCCGGTCGTGGGCCCGATCGACGATTTCCTCGACGGGAGTGATGGTGCCCAGCGCGTTGGAGACGTGGTTGACTGCCACCAATTTGACGGAGTCGTCGAGCATCTCGTCGAGGTCATCGAGAATCAATTCCCCGGCGTCGTTCATGGGAATGACTTCCAGATTGATGCCCTTTTTTTCGCGCATCATCTGCCAGGGAACGATATTGGAGTGGTGCTCCAGGGCGCTGACGACGACGGTGTCACCCTCTTCGATAAATTGTTCTCCGAAGCCGTGGGCGACAAGGTTGATGCCCTCCGTAGTGCCGCGCACGAAGATGCACTCTTTGGGAGCCGGGGCGTTGATGAAGTTCGCAATCTTTTTGCGGGCTCCGTCAAAGGCGTTGGTCGCCCGCTGACTGAGCGTGTGAACGCCACGATGGACATTGGAGTGCTCACCGCTGTGGTACCAGGTAATGCGGTCGATGACCGGCTGTGGCATCTGGCTGGAGGCGGCGTTGTCGAGGTAGACGAGTGGATGGTTCTGGACGTTTTGATGGAGTACCGGGAATTCACCCCGTATCTCCTCCCAGCTCATTGCGCGCCGGGTCGTCGATTCCTGATTTCGCTGTGGCATTTCCATCCTGCAACCCTTGTGGCACATCGGCAGGCCGCCGAAGTGATACTTCGACGGCCCGCCAATACAGAGTGCTCAATTCGTCGTCTGCTCCATGATCAAGTCTTCCAACTCGGTCCGAAGGGAGTCGACTTCGATATCCTCCAGAATCTCGGCGGCAAAGGCGTAGGTCAACAGTGCCCGTGCCCGCTCGGGGTCGA